>USFX01000076.1 GCA_900553965.1 uncultured Prevotella sp. | reverse complement strand
TCAAGGATTTGAAGGCATTTGTCCGGTTAATTCTGAGTTTTTAACAGTTGAGGAAGCCCCATCTAAAAGCCCAAAAGCCCCACCCGACCTCCCCAAAGGGGAGGAGACAGAGTGAATGAAGGGAATTGTAGAGACGTCACACCGTGGCGTCTCCCATTATTACTGGATAATTTTGCAATCACAAGCGTTCTGAAGATAACCCGAACGCTGTAGCGGATTATCTTCCAGACAGCTTGACAATACAACTCCGCGCCTGAAGTATCTGAAGTGTTCAATATATAAACTTCTTATAATTAAAACCTTCGCGCCTCAGCGTCTTTGCGTTGAAATTGCCTCAAAATAAACACAAAATCTTCGCTTTCCGGCGTCTTTGCGTTGAAAAGATGGGCGGTTTGTTGATTTTAATGCGTATCTTTGCAGCCGGGTGTCTGAAAACACCTCCGCCGCACTCCGCTGCGACGACAGAGCGATGACAAAGCGACGACGGCGGACAGACTCAAAAAAGAACAAGAAAACAATATATAAAATAGAATAAAAGAAAATGGAAAAGCCAATCAACAAGTACATCACCGTTGACTATCAGCTCTACACCGTCGACGGCGACAAGACAGAACTCGTGGAAAAGACCACGGCAGACCGCCCGTTCCAGTTCATCAGCGGTTTCGGTGTGACACTCGATGCCTTCGAAAAGCATATCGTCGCACTGGCAAAAGACGAGACTTTCGACTTCACCCTGACCAAGGACGAGGCCTACGGCGACTACGAGGCCGCACGCGTGCTCGATCTGGAACGCCAGATGTTCTGCATCAACGGCCACTTCGACCACGAACATATCTACAAGGACGCCATCATCCCGCTGCAGAACGAAGACGGAAACCGCTTCTACGGCCGCGTGCTCGAAATCGGCACCGACAGCGTCAAGATTGACCTCAACCACCCGCTGGCCGGCAAGACGCTCAACTTCAAGGGATGCGTCACCGAGAGCCGCGAGGCAACCAACGACGAAATTCAGGGCATGATCAACCGCCTGAGCGGTGAGGGATGCGGCTGCGGATGTCATGGCGGATGCCACGGTGACTGCGAAGACGGCGACTGCGAGGACGGATGCCACGGTGGCG
Organism: uncultured Prevotella sp.; assembly: GCA_900553965.1. Classification (GTDB taxonomy): domain Bacteria; phylum Bacteroidota; class Bacteroidia; order Bacteroidales; family Bacteroidaceae; genus Prevotella. Next base: position 10,784 of record USFX01000076.1, on the reverse strand, counting down.
GATGTCACGACGGCGGATGCGGATGCCACTAAAACTCACCACATAAACAGAAGAACGACGCATGAGAAATTCTTTCGGTAACATATTCACACTGACGACGTTCGGTGAGAGCCACGGCCCGGCCGTCGGAGGAGTTGTCGACGGCATGCCGGCCGGCATCGACATCGACATCGACTTCATACAGAGCGAGCTCGACCGGCGCCGGCCGGGACAGAGCCGCATCACGACCTCACGCAACGAGGCCGACCGCGTCGAACTGCTCAGCGGCGTCTTTGAGGGGAAGTCGACGGGATGTCCCATCGGCTTCATCGTCCGCAACACCAACCAGCACTCGCAGGACTACGAGAACATGCGCTGTCTCTTCCGCCCGTCACACGCCGACTTCACATACACCGAGAAGTACGGCCAGCGTGACCACCGCGGCGGCGGACGCTCGTCGGCCCGCGTGACCATCAGCCGATGCGTCGCCGGAGCACTGGCAAAGCTCGCCCTGCGTCAGCTCGGAATCAGCATACAGGCCTATACGGCACAGGTCGGCGACATAGCCATCGACCCCGACTGGCACAGCCATGACCTCTCGCTGACGGAGACAAATGCCGTCCGCTGTCCCGACCCGGAGAAAGCGGCCGAGATGGAGGAACTGATATGCCGCGTCAAGGCCGACGGCGCCACCATCGGAGGCATCATCGCCTGTGTCATCAAAGGATGTCCCGTGGGACTCGGCGAACCGGAGTTCGGAAAGCTGCACGCACAGCTCGGCGCCGCGATGCTGAGCATCAACGCCGTCAAGGGCTTTGAATATGGCGAAGGATTCGGCGGCGTGACCGCACGTGGCTCCCAGCAGAACGACATCTTCACCTCCACCGACGGACGGATAACGACCGTGACAAACCGCAGCGGAGGCATACAGGGCGGCATCAGCAACGGACGGGAGATTTTCTTCCGCGTCGCTTTCAAGCCCGTAGCAACGCTGCTCATGGAGCAGCAGACCGTCGACAAGGAGGGAAACACCACGACCCTCACCGCGCGAGGACGCCACGACCCGTGTGTTCTCCCGAGAGCCGTCCCGATTGTCGAGGCGATGGCCGCAATGACGGTTTTAGACCTGTTTTTGGTCAATAAAACCATAAAACTGTAAAAAAACGCACTGAAAATGAAAAAAGCGGCAAAAATATTTGCCGCTTTCATTTTTTATCCGTATCTTTGTATCGCTATTGAGGGGTTGGGAAATTCCTTAATAAGCTTTAGTTAAGTCTAGTTTAGTTTTTGTGTTGGTTGAGGGCGGCCAGTTGGTCGCCCTCAAATTTTGTATATACCCCAAAGATACCCGAAGTATGGACGGTTGCACCCTGATTGCGAAGCTGATAGGCTTGCAAATAAAGAGCCGCAAGCGACCTGCCCAAGACGCAAGCGACCAATACATTCAATGAAAAACATTGGCGGAATATCACTCTGGATGTCGGATAAACCAAAAAAATCCGCCCGAGGAAGAGCTTTTCTCCATCGGACGGACTTCTTTTATTCCGTTGTCGGAATGTTACTGCAGAACAACCTTGCGGGTAATGGTCTTGCCTGCGGCGGTTGTAGCGCGCATGATATAGAGACCCTTACCCGGAGTTGCTACACGCTCACCGGAAACGGTATAGTAGTCTATACGGACGGGAGTGTTATCTCCGCCAACGGTTGTGATGCAGCCGCTGGTTCCACCAGTGTGGTATTCAAGATAGATGATGACGCACTGCTGCTCACCGGTGTTCTTGAATGTCACGACATCGGCTACGTCGGCAAGGTCGAACGACACCTTGTTCGGGTTCTTCGTGTCCTTCGTCGGGGCAAGTATCACGGAATTCTCCTCTGTATAGGCTGTTCCGGCGACGTTAGCCCAATATGACGTACGGTTGGCCGTAGTCACGTTGGTATAGCTCCACAGAGTAATCTTCGTTGCCTTTGCACCGCTGGGCAAGAACACGCTCTCCTCAGCACCGTTCGACAGCTTGATTGTCGTGCGGGTGAGGGACTGGTCCTTGTATTCCACATTAATTTTATCGCCATTGCTGAAATTCTTCGAGAGATTGCCGGTGACAACGAGCGAGAAACCTTCGGCATCGTCACCAACAGTTCCTGTCAGCATGTTGTTCGTACCGACACCGTCATAAGAACCGGGCGTCATGTTGCCCCATGTGAGCAGGGCCGTCTTCGTCTCGCTGGGGTCATCCGGACCGGGACCGGGCTCATCACCGCCGCCGGGGTTCTTCTCGCCGCCGACAACCTTAATCGTTCCTTCGGTATAGAGAGAAGAGAGGTCCCAAGTCTGGTCCTTACCGAGTTCGGGAAGCTCGACATTGGCAAATGTTCCGCTGATTGTTCCACCGGCAAGGTTGAACACCTGATAAACAGTTGCGTCGTATGGAGCTTTGTCTAAGCCTTCCTCGGCAAACTTCAATGTAGCGCCATCGGCTATCGTCATGTTGCCTTTCAATGTCAAAGAGTTGCATGTAGCTGCCGTTGCCGGTATGCTCACGATAGCTCCGGAAGCGACGTTGAGGGTCTTGCCCAGCGTAAGGGTGCTGCCGTCGATGAGCGTATCGCCTGCAAAGACGATTCCGTCGCTCTTCACCGACACGGCACCGCCCACTGTTCCCTTACCGGCCAGCGTGGCGTTGGCATTGACTGTGTATGCGCCGGCGCCGCTGTTGTTGCCGTTCACGACGAGGCGGCCGCCACGGATCTGGGTCGTACCCTTATAGATGTTCTTTCCGGTGAGGCGCCAGTCGCCCGAACCGACCTTCTCAATGCTCGTCGTACCGTCCTGACCTTTCTGGGAACGGCCGTCAATGACACCTTCGAATGTCTCGTCCGTATTTGCCGAACCTACAATCCAGGTTCCTCGTCCAGCGTTCTTAACGTCAAATCCTGAAAGGAATGTGCCTGCAGCACCAGACAGACCGCCGAGATAATACGTTGACTCATTCTTGCCACCGACAATCTGCGCCGTTCCCTTAAGAGTGAATGTTCCGTTTTGGATACCACTGCCGTTACGGATAGCGAACTGGCTGTTAGCGGCCTTACCGGTTCCGTTGACAATGACGCGACCCGTAAATTTGCTCCAGTCGCCCTCGATGTACTCGCGAACCCAGTTCACCTCCCAATCAACTGTTCCGCTACCGCTCACAGCCGACTTAATCAGGCAGTTACGGAAGAATGAAATGGAAGAATGGGTATCTTCTGTTATTTCGATGGGGAAGGTATATGTGGGGTTCTTGTCGTTGCCGCTGGATGTGGCAAACGTACCACCGCACATCACGAGCTTGCTCACCGTGCCGAGTCCGGCCTTGGAAACCATCTCGCCGTTGAGTAGCACCTTACCGCCTTTCATAATCAGATTGCCGTCGTACTTGAAGAATTCAGTGTTGTTGACCGTTATCTGTCCAGCACCGTCGACAGTCAGATTGCCGGCTCCTTCGATTGAGCCCGACATGCTGATAGCAGCCGCCTTGTTCTCAATGTTGAACGTAGTATTGCCGTCGAGCGTGGCCGAACGGTTGGTCGATGCGCTCGCTCCGGTGTACTTGTATGTACCGCCGGCCCAAATCCAGTTTTGTGCGAATTCCTGAGAAGCACCGAGACCGCTGGCAACACCGCCATTGGCGATGGTCGAGAACTCATAAGTACCGTCGTGCAACACCGTAGCACCCTCATAACTCTGGGGTGTCTGAACGATGAGCGCACCAGTTCCGGCTTTATTCAGCGAAGAAACACCGGTGATAGAACCGGTTCCTTTCAAAGTCACATCGGCGTCACCTTTCACCACTACGGCTGCCGGCTGTACGCTTTCGGTGATGTCCACCTCGATGTTTTCCGTCGGGGCGATGAGCACATTCTTGCCGTCAGCGTATGTACCACCTTCTACCCAGTTTGTAGAAGCCATGTTCCACGCGCCGCTACCGCCTGCCCATGTATAATCGGGAGCGAATGTGTCGATATCGACAACCTCCACCGGAACAGGACGTGTCTTTGCCGTCAGCGTGTTGGAAAGCTCCGAAACATTCTCTCCGGCAAATGCACGCACGCGCACATTATATGATTTGGCAGGTTCGAGCGATTCGTCCGTAATCGTAAAGACGTTGACATTGGCAGCCGTACGGCCCACTTCCACAAAAGCCCCGTTCTTCTCCAGCTCGACGATGAAGCCTTCCTCGTTGTCCGTATAGTCGAGCCATGTCACAGTGATAGAATTCTCTGTCGAAATCTCATGCTGCAGACAGAGCGGCGCACGAAGGAAGTAGTCGCGGTCGTCACGTGTGATACTGTTGATGTAGTTCTCGATGTTAGTATATCCGTTGGTCGCGATGGTCATGGCGTCGTTCTTATTCGGGTCGGTGCCGTTGGCCTCTTCCCATGCGTCGGGCATACCGTCGCCGTCTGTATCAACACGTTTGTTGCCGGCCCACATGTTCCACGTGTCGGGGGTACCATAAATAAGCGACTTCTCGTCATATATGAGCGCGCCCTTCTTACCGAAAGAATAGACTTCATCAATCATGTAGCAGTCCGATAGGTCGCGGTAAGGCAGTGATGCACCGATTGTCGGCAGAAGGTTGTCGACAAGCGTATTGCCGGGGAACTTCTCCAATTCAGGATAATCGTAAGGTGTGTCCTGACGGTCTGCGGCAGAATAGTCGGTCACCAACGACGGATCAAACTTGCCGTCCATGTTGCTGTCCTGCCAGTTGTCGTCACCGTAGAAGTGGAAGTTGGTGTTTCCTCCGGTAAATGCGGCACCGCCCTTTGCCGGTCCGTTTATGAAGAGGTTGCTCTCTATGTTGCAGTAGCTCTCGCCCTCAGAGTCGCCTCCCATGTTGTATGCGGCGTTCTTCCAGTTGTAGACAATGTTGTTGACATACTGGTTGATGCCCTTTATCTTGTTGTTACGGGTACTGTTGTCAACATAGAGATTGCGGTAGAGTGTGATGTTGTCAGACTGCATCAGTCCTCCGGCAGAGTGGGTCATGAGACCCTGTCCCATGATGGTGTTGGAGATAGTGATGCGCTCCGGTTTTGTGCCCTTGCCGTCGGGGTTGATGGAGAACGTCTCATCAAGTCCCCAAGAGAACGAACAATGGTCGAAGATCATGTCCGTTCCGTTGGCTATTCCGGCGCAATCCTTTCCGCTGTCGCCGACCTTACCCATGCGGAAACGCATGTAACGCACGATGGTATTGGTGGCACCTGAGAAGGAGACACCGTTACCGTAGACGGTGATACCCTCGCCCGGAGCTGTCTGTCCGGCCACATAGAGGTTTCTGGCGAACACGATGCGGGTGTTGATTCTGATGACTCCAGCAACGTCGAATACGACGATGCGGTTCGGCTGACTTACAGCATCACGCAGTGAACCCGTACCACTGTCGTTGAGGTTGGTCACATGATAAACAGTACCAGTACGTCCGCCGGTAGCGAAACGTCCCCAACCCTGTGCTCCGGGAAACGCCAGCTGCTGGGCGCTGACGCTGAGGCTGCCGCACAATAGCAACGAGCCAAGAAGCAGAGTAGTTTTTTTAGCTTTCATATAAATACTGATAATTAGTTTTCAGTTAATAGTTTGACTTGCAAATATAATTAAAAAACATGATGTACGCGTGCACGTAATCAAATAGATATGCTTAAAATCAAAAAATAAAGGACTGCCACAATGTGCAGTCCAAGCTTTCTTATGCGTCTAATACACCTACTATCTCATTCACCGAACGACATCCGTGGGCATCAAGCCATGCGTCGATACCGTCGCGCACCTTGATAGTCACGGCCGGGTCGAGAAAGTTTGCCGTACCTATCTCCACCGCCGTGGCTCCCGCCATGAGGAACTCGATGGCATCGGTGGCCGTCGTGATGCCTCCAAGACCGATGACGGGTATCTTCACAGCACGCGCCACCTGCCACACCATGCGCAGGGCGACGGGCTTCACGGCCGGACCGCTCAGTCCGCCTGTGCCGATACTGAGACGCGAACGGCGGCGCTCAATGTCGATGGACATGCCCATCAGGGTGTTGATTAGCGAGACACTATCGGCCCCCTCTGCCTCACAAGCACGGGCAATCTCGGCTATGTCGGTAACGTTGGGCGACAGCTTGACGATGAGCGTCTTGCCGTAACGGGCACGGACGGCGCGGACGACACTCGCCGCTCCCTCGCAGGTCACACCGAAAGCCATGCCCCCGTCACGCACATTGGGACAGGAGATGTTCAGCTCGATGGCCGGAATACGCTCCAGGGCGTCAATGCGGGCGGCGCACTCGGCATAATCTTCGGGTGACGAACCGCTGACGTTGACAATCATATTGGTGTCGATGTTCTTTATCTGCGGATAGATATTCTCGCAAAAATAGTCCACTCCCTTGTTCTGCAAGCCCACGCAGTTAAGCATGCCGTGGGCCGTCTCGGCCATGCGGGGATAGTCGTTGCCCTCACGCGGCTTCAGGGTCGTTCCCTTAACGATTATTCCGCCGATGCCGTCCAGCGGCACGAAATCGGCAAACTCAAGGCCGTAGCCGAACGTGCCCGACGCCGTCATCACGGGGTTCTTCAGGCACAGACTGTTTATCTTTACACTCAGATCTGCCATAACAGTTTCTTTACGTTAAACACCGGACCCTCCTTGCACACACACAGATTGCCCACCGTGGTCTTCTCCACGCAACACAGACAGGCGCCCACGCCGCAGGCCATCATGTTCTCCAGCGAAGCCTCGCAGCTGATACCCGTCCCGGAGGCATAGCGGGCTACGGCCACCATCATCGGCTTCGGGCCGCAGGTGGCAATGCGGTCAAACCGAGGCTCTTCTTTCAGGACAGAATGGTTGGTCACGAAACCGCGCTCGCCGGCCGAACCGTCCTCTGTCGTCACACACACGCGCCCGTACTTATTAAAATAGTCTATTTCCAGCAGGTCGGTCTCACTGCGCGCCCCAAGCAGGAAAGTGGGCTCGCAGCCCATCCGCTTCATCTCCGCACCCATATAGAGCAACGGGGCCACACCGACGCCACCGCCCACGAGAAGCACCCTTTCTGACTGAGTCTTAGGCATGGTGAAGCCATTTCCCAAAGGCAGGACACAGTTGAGACGTCCGCCGGGCTGTACGGAAGCGATGCGGCGGGGTCCGTCACCCACCACAGCCACGAGCAGCCAAAGCTCGTTGGCGTCGCGGTCGACAAAATTGATGGATATCGGACGGCGCAGGAAGGTGTCGGCCGTGCCGTCGGCACGCACCTCTACAAACTGGCCGGGCCGCATCTCGGGCAGGGGCCGGTCGTCCGTCAGTCTGATCAGCACATAACGGCTGTTGATGCGTTCCACCGATTTGACCATAAGGTCAAGGATATGTTTCTTCATTTTCACTATTGGATTGTTTTTTCGTTCCTATTGAATATCGGTTTGGGTTTCCAACTGCAAATTTATACAAAAAATCCCATTAAAAGGTTTGCCGGCGGCAGAAATCGCACATTGAGCCGCGACTCTTTCAACAGACATACAGTTTTAGATTTATGACACGAGCCACGTAACGGTGTTACACAGACCATGTAACACCGTTCGTGGCTTAAGTAACACCGTTACGTGGCCCAAGTAACAATGATTGGACACCTCGCGGTTCCACCAAAAACGTTTTGATGTTACACAAGAGACGTCCCACAGTCACACCAAAGACGTTTTCTGTTCCATCAGCTAAATGAAACGGCGGCGGCACCGGACCGACAGAAACATCCTGTCCTTGCCTTTCCACCAAATTAATGGCTCTTCGACGGCACAAACGTCTCGAACGTAAGGTCGTCAAAATAGATGCGTATCTCGGTTATCTTACGCTGCGGTCTGTCAACATATTTGATTTCCTCGCGGATGATCTCCGGGCGCATCATCCGTCCTCCGTCATGACTATGAACGGCCGGAGCGGCCGATGGGGGAGCGGGAATGTCGGCCGCTCCAAAATCGAGCATCGGTTCCGTCGGGTCGGCCGGCCGTTCCGGCGTCGCCACCGTGTCGTCATCTGACTGTACGTACATGCTTCCGGAACCGAACATGAGCCAATCTGTGTTGATGTTGGGAATTTTCTTCTTGATAGCTTCCACCGTGTTCAGGGTGGGACGGGTACGCTCGGTGAAGATGCCGCTTAGCGAAGCAGGGGACATCTCTATGAACTGAGCGAAGACCTGCTGGCTCATGTGAAGCGACTCCATTATCTGTCTGATTCTATCTTTCATAACCGTTAAGTGGGCTTTAAGGGGCATTTTGCTCCGGTTTTCATTGCGTTTACAAAGGTAAAGCAAATTTTTGAGACTGACAACAAATGTTTATTGAATTTTAATTCGCATATTATTGATTTGTGTTTTTATATTTGCAAATTAGCAATGGCGTACCCGTCGTTTCGTAGATTCACGTTTGCAAAGTTGAATTTACATGCCGGAAAGATTACAAATGTTTGGTAAAGGCATTTTATGTAAATGACTGATATATAATAGACTATTTACGGACGTTTAACGGCCGACAAGCCCCTGAAGGGCCATTTTTAACGAAATGCGGTGGATAAAGGCGTAAAACGCTTCGTTTTTTATGCTTAATTTGTTGATATTTAATTAATTATCGTAAATATACTGGTGTTGCATGATTATTCGTTCACGGTTTTAAATTACAATATTTAAATTTAAATATTCACATTTTACAATCATTAAAGTATGTAATGGGAATGTAAATTCAATGTTTTAAAGTGAATTTTGAAGCGCCGTTTGTTTGCGTTTACGTTTTTATATCAACAGAATGAAATCTTAATAAAAGCTAACTCCGAATTCCGGAGAGGCCAAAATGCGGAATTTCGCCATTTTTGAAGAATTCTGAACGACGGGCCGAAAAGTTTCAAATTCGCGAAATTTGGAGGGGGTAAAAATGAGTGAAGTCCCTGATTTATATGGGAGTTAGGTCAAAAAAAAGCGTTCTCACGAACGCTCAAAATAGAAAAAATTTGGCCGGAAAATGGCCGTTTTTCAGTGGAATATAAAGAAAATTAACTCTTTTACGAGCTCTCCGGAGGGTGTATTAGGGTTATCGAGGCCCTTACTTTTGGCATCTATGGCCCTAAATTGGGAAATTATCTGGAGAACTTTCATTCCCGTGTAATTCTGCATGCCCGTGATGTAATCCTTGGCAGCCCACGGCGACCGCAAATCGAGCCACTTCGCGAGCGCTTCCTGACTGTTGCGCTGGGGGCAATAAAAAGCGATCATTAGGTTCTGGAAGTAGTTGAAGAGCATCGGAAGAAAGCTGTAGAGACTTCCTGCCTTTGGATTTTCGTTGAAATATTTCACAATCTGATTTGCCTTGAAGACGTCGCGGCGGACGATGGCATCGCGCAGCTCGAACGAGTTGAAATCCTTGCTCACCCCAATCTGCTGCTCCACGACCAGCGGAGTGACGCGGCGGTCGTTTTCCGGCAGCGAGATGAGCAGCTTGTCGAGCTCCCCTGTCAGCCGGTTTAGGTCGGCGCCGATTGAATCAGCGATGATCTGCTGTGACTTCGGGTCGATGCTCGCGCCATGCTGGCGGAGGTATGCCTCGATGAAGGCGGGCAGGTCGCGCTCGCGCATCTTCTTGCTCTCAAAGAGCACTCCCACCTTCTCCACCGTTGCGGCCAATTTCTTGCGCCGGTCAAGCACGCCGTTCTTGTGACACATCACGAGGATTGTCGAGGCCGGCGGGTTCTTGAGATAGGCCTCCAGTGCATCGGTGTTGCGGATGTTCTGCGCCTCCTTGACGATGATGACCTGATAGTCGGACATCATCGGATAGCGCTTAGCGGGGTCGACGACCTGCACGGCCGTGACATCGGAGCCGTACATGACCATCAGATTGAAGTCGCGCTCTTCGGGCCGGAGCACGTTCTCGGCGATATAGTCGGCTATCTTGTCAATATAGTAGGGTTCCTCACCCATCAGATAGTATATCGGCGCAAACTTCCGGGCCTTCAAATCGGCCATTATGCCGGCGTATGTTGCAGTATTGTTGTCAGCCATTTCGTTTTCAGCTAATTATTTATTACTTTTGCATGCAAAGTTAGTGAAAAGCCGAGACAATATAAAAGGATTTACGTCCTTTTTGCTGCCGCAGGAACGTCCGGACGGCGGAAAGCATCAAAGGCATCACGACAGAACGGCAATGACATTGCAGCGATGTCGTCCCGGACGTCATCACGAAACGGAACATATATATAATAAGGTGAAAAGACATTTGTGACATGTATCAGCTGAACCTTCCACGATATGACATAAGAATCGGCGAACAGGCCGGCCGGCGCACCATCCTCGACGTGCTGCGCCGCAAATATGTCGCCCTGACGCCCGAAGAGTGGGTCCGCCAGCATTTCGTCCACTTTCTCATCGGCCACAAAGGCTATCCGCCGGCACTGCTGGCCAACGAGATTGAGCTGCGTTCGGGAAGCAAACGGCTGCGCTGCGACAGCGTCCTTTACGACAGTTCGCTCAGGCCGCGTATGATAATCGAGTATAAAGCCCCGACCGTCGCCATCCAGCAGAAGGTCTTCGACCAGATTTCGGTCTACAACATGCTGCTCCATGTCGACTATCTCGTCGTGAGCAACGGCCTCAACCACTATTGCTGCCGCATGGACTACGCCAATCACAGATATGTCTTTCTGCGCGAAATACCCGACTATCAGGAGCTGTAAGGCGGGTATTAAAAAATGAGGGTGTATCAAATTCAGTATCAAAATACGAACTCATCC
>USFX01000075.1 GCA_900553965.1 uncultured Prevotella sp. | reverse complement strand
AAGCCATAGAGTCCGTAGCCCTCAAGGAAGAACCAGATGAGCCACAAGATGACCGTCGGTATGCCGAACTTCAGCCAGTCGGCGTCCATCTTCCGCGCACGGGCTATCCCCTGCCCTGCCCCGACGAGGTCGGCCTCCATGAGGAAGTCGCGGTTGAGGGCTCTCATATTATAATAGGTGTAGCCGGCGGCCGTGAGCATGAAGAGGCATGTGGCGACGGCAAACGCCAGCGAAAGGCCGATGTGGTGGAAGACAATGAGGGTGTAGGGCACCATCAGCAGTGACGCGACGATGCAGATGATTTAGCGGCGGCGTATCCACGACGTGTTTCCGCTGACCGCCCGCCGGAGAATCCGGTCGTTGATGATGGTCTGGTGTTCCAGCTGTCTTTTCAGCGCGTCCATTTGGGAGCGCATGGTTTCAAGTTCATTAAGATTTTCCATATTATTGCAGTTTTTTATTGGTCAGACATCCGTTTCAGCTGTTCCTTGATTCTGTACAGCCGGACAGAGACGTTCTTTGCCGTTATACCAACGACGGCCCCTATCTCCTCATAGCTCATGTTCTCCAGCCATAGCAGCACGATGGCACGGTCGAACGGCCGCAGCTTCATGATACGGTCGTGGAGCAGCGCCACCTGTCCGCTGTCGTCATCGCCGCCGCTGAACAGGTCGACGTCCACCGATAGCGGTATCGCCGCCCGCCGGCGTTTCTTTCTCTCTGCCGATATACATGTGTTGAGGGCCACACGGTATATCCACGTCCGGACGTCGCTGCGCCGCTCAAAGCCCTCGAAGCCGCGCCAGACGTTCACCAGCACATCCTGAAAGAGGTCGGCCACTTCGTCCGCATCCTTTGAGAACATGTAGCATACGGTGTATATCGTGCTCCTGTGTTCCTTCACCACTTGGGCGAATCTTTCTTCTGTTCTGTCCATTTTGTCTCTATCCGATTGTTAGTAACTGCACGTTAGACGCCGGCCGGACATAAAAAACTACATGTGAAGCCGTTTATTTTTTTGTGTGGTCAGATATTCATTCTGTCTGATTGCCAATTAGCGACATTGTTTTCTATATATTCAGCAATAAGGTTCAGTTCGTTTTGATCACGCACGATATGGTCATGAAACCGCGTCTGCCATGCGAAATCAATTCTATTTTCACGGGCAAAAGAAGTAACCGCCGCTTTAAAATGAGAAATAACATGGGACAACCGCCCGCAATGGCCGGCAATCCGTCTCATCTTTTTGTTTTTGCCATTTTCTTGCGGATGGACTTGCGTACCCGCAGTCTTTTCTGAGGAGATTTTGTCGTGGAAAATCTTGTCTTGGGAGAATTTTTCTTGGGAGACGCCACAATGTGACGTCTCTACAACGGGTGTTCTCACAATTACAATCAGATGTATATGATTTGGCATTATCTGATATAACGGCACCTGAATGTCATCATACAATGTCTCCATCTTGTGAACACAGACATCTGTATATCTCCCTATTTCAGAAAACTGCATACACGGTTCCGCCCCAGTAGAGACGTCACACCGTGGCGTCTCACAAGCAGATGTTCCGCGTACAGACGTTTCACCAATGGGCAATTTCCCGGTAGAGACGTCACAATGTGACGTCTCTACAATGCCCTTCCCTATTATCTCACCAAAATAATGCACATGGCCGGCCGTACATATCGTTATGAAATATACACCGCCGTCATAGCCATGCCATGACACACGGCACGTCGGAATACGATATGTGTTTTGATATTTATTATTCATAATCACGGATTTGCAAAGATAGCGATTAGCCATGAGACCGCACGAAGTTTCCGGAAATATTTTCGGCCCATCCGGAGTTTGTAGTGACAGTTCTATTAATATCAATGTAATAAGCTCATTTGGAAGTCTTTAAGTGGAATAATCTCAGTCAATCTGTAGCAGATTTGCAATCACGAGTGTTCGAAATCTTTATTAACGACACCCACCATTCTTTAAACACAACAGCGGAAAATAACGTAAACGCAAAAGCGCAAAGTCTTTATTCCAAAGCAGTATTCATGTCATTCTTGAATAATAAAAGACACGGAGACACAGAGTTTTGTCATCCTCTCTGTGTCTCCGTGTTCCAAATATAAATCCGCTACAACATCGAAGCGGGCAAAAACGAGATTACGCCTATACCATGGCAGCCAGCCAATGGCTCATACGTTCTCTCGTCATCGCTAAAAAATCATTATGCTCCGAAATCCTCCTCGCTCTCTTCCTTCTTCACCGTCTTGCGGATGGCGCGCTTGCGCGTCTTCTTCTCCTCCTGAGCGGCGGGCTTTTCGGTCTTCACACCGGCCAGTTCGGGGTCGATGAGGATGCGGCCGCAATACTCGCAGACGATGATTTTCTTGTGCATGCGGATGTCGAGCTGGCGCTGTGGCGGAATCTTGTTGAAGCATCCGCCGCAGGCGTCACGCTGGACGTAGACGACACCGAGGCCGTTGCGGGCGTTCTTGCGTATGCGCTTGAACGACATGAGAAGACGCGGCTCTATCTTCACTTCCAGCTCCTTGACCTTCTGCTTGAGTATCTCCTCTTCGGCGCGGGTCTCCTCCATGATTTCGTCCAGCTCGCTCTTCTTCAGCTCCAGGTCGTTGCGGCGGTCGGCAAGAGTCTCCTCGCTCATGCCGAGCTCGTTCTCCTTCTCGCTGATGCGCACGAGAGCCTCCTTGATTTTCTTGTTGCAAAGCTCGATTTCCAGCGTCTGGAACTCAATTTCCTTGCTCAACGTGTCATACTCGCGGTTGTTCTTGACGTCGTTCAGCTGCGACTTGTAGCGCTCCACGCTGGCCTGAGCCTCAGCAATCTCGGCCTTCTTCTGGCTCACGGCCTGACGGAATTCCTCGATGTCCCGCTGTATCTTCTCGATGCGGATGGACAGACCGGCGATGTCGTCCTCAAGGTCCTGCACCTCAAGGGGCAGCTCGCCGCGCAGCGCCTTCTTCTCGTCGATGGCCGACAGGGCTGTCTGCAACTGATAGAGGGTTCTCAGTTTCTCTTCAACTGACAAGTCTGTAATTTCTTTCTTTGCCATGTTCTTTATGATTTTTTGGTTTGTTGTTCTTTCTTCAATGCCGTCGTCGCCGCCCGTCAGAGATAATATATCGGGTTGGTGCATGTCTCGGCAATATGCAGCGGCAGCCCCGGACAGGCTTCTTCAATCACCTTACGGAACACCTCGGACGTATATTGCTCACTCTGATAGTGGCCGATGACGCATATCTGCAGCTGCTGTTCGCGGCCGAAATAGACGTGATAGTGCATCTCGCCGGTTATGAAGGCGTCAGCCCCTGCCCTGACGGCGTCGTCGAGCAGGAAGTCTCCCGCTCCGCCGCAGATGGCAACACGGCGTATCTTGCGGCGCAAAAGCTCGTTGCACATGGCACACTCCACGCCGAACACACGCTTGACCATCAGCACGAAGTCGTCGGCAGCCATCTCCTCCGGCAGTTCGCCGACCACTCCGCTGCCCGCCTCAACGCCGTCGACGGTCTTCGGCGCCATGAAACGCACGTCCGTGAGCCCCATCTTCTCAGCAATCTTATAGTTGACACCGCCGCGGGCATTGTCCATATTGGTATGCATCGACACCACGGTGATGCCGTTCCTGATGGCTTTCATGACCGTCCGCTGCACATAGTCGCCGTCGCCGATGGTCTTCAGCCCGCGGAACAGCAGCGGATGGTGGGACACGACGAGGTTCAGTCCTTTCGCAACAGCCTCGTCGATGATACGTTCGTTCACGTCAAGGCACAATAAAGCCCCTGAAACCTCCGCCTCTGTCAGTCCAACCTGCAGGCCGGCATTGTCCCATCCTTCCTGCAAGGGCAGAGGCGCGAATCGTTCAAGGGCGCTCAACACTTCCTTAATCTTCACGCTTTTCAGCTTTTATATGTATTCTTTGAAAGTGCAAAATTACAACTTTTCAGGCATAGCGCGATAGCGAAACGCCTGATTTTAAGTCTTTTTAAGCATAAAGCGGCTCATCCTCTCCCCTTCCCTGCCTTCTCCATCTGCCGCAGGACATTCCTCCGGCACGACCTCAGTCCGGCCGATCCGGCCGCCGCCGCGTCAATCATGGCGATTGACATGCGCAGCTCTTCGAGCAGTTCGGGATAGTGGCAGCACATCCTGTACGCCAGTTTCATCGACAGCGAGCGTATCGAGACAGGCTCGTCGTCGGACAGCATGCGGCCGAGGCAGACGTCGAGAAAGTCTGTGCGTATGTCGGCGGCGGCAAACGTCTGATGTTCAAGCAGCGTCAGGACAAGACGGCGGCTCGTCACGTCCGGTGCCGCAATGGCCATGTCCACCAGCTCCTCCTGCCTCGCCTGAAGCCAGCGGCGCTCCGGCGCCCTGAAACGGGAGAACACCCAGAGGGCGTTCGACGCCACGCGACGGTCTCCGTCGCCGGCGAGGCAAAAAAGCGCGGCCTTCATCCCGTCGCCTCCACTGCCCTCTGCCATGCGGCACAACCCCTCGATGTCCGCGGCATGAAGCCGTCCGGCCAGCCGCATCCGCAGTTCTTCAAGCGTCATCATCACTCCAGTCCCCAGTCGCTGAGCTCCGTCCGGCTCTCCACCCGCTCCTCCACGTCGTCGGGCAGGGCCGGGAAGAAGTCGAGGCCGGTGATGCGCTCCACCTCGTCGACGGTGTTGACGTAGGACGATTTGGGGCGGTTGCCCGACACATTCTTATATATAAAGCCAATGGCCTTGGGCTCGCCTTCCATGCAGAGCACGACCTTGAAGAAGGCTTCGGGCACGACAACCTTGTTACGGCCTATCTTCTTGTGGCTGCCACGATAGAAGACCGGGCCGCTGACGATATAGAGACTGCCGAACTCCTTGGTCCAGCGGCGGCACTGCTGCTCGATTTCGTTCCAGTCGCCGGCGTTCAGACCGTGAACCTGGGGACAGGCGTTGGTGAAGAGAAACGACTCCAGCTGAGCCTCCTCGCTCCACTTGCAGTCAGCCGAGGGACACATGTGGCCACGGTCGTAGCCCGAGTTATAGTAGTCGGCGTCCGTGGCGCGCGGCTCGGCCACGTCCTCGTCCTCACGGAATTTTATCCCCTTGCGGCCATAAGCGCCGGTGGTGTGGTCCGCCGTCAGGTGCCACGCCACCCAGTCGGGCAGCCGGTTCTCCTTGTTGTATGACGCCGTGTAGGCCGTGCGCCGCAGTATCTGCTCACCGCTTGACGGCCTCATCGCCGGCAGTTCGAGTCCCTCCGCCGGCTCCGCAGCGCCGTCGGCCACGGCCGCGGTGGTCTCATGACGGTCTCCGCCGCCGATATTTCCGCCCATCAGCGGGCGCCCGCCGTTTCCGGCGTTACACGAAAGCATCATCAGCGAGGCAGCCATCAGCCCCAGCCACGTTTTTCTTTCAAATGACATATTTATTTCGTTTGTAGTTCAACCAAAGTAGTTAAAAGGAGATGCGGAAACAAAGTAGTTAAAAGGAGATATGGGAACAAAGTAGTTAAAAGGAGATATAAGGAGATACCGCTCCCTGCGGTCGCTAAGAAGATAGAAGACAATAGCAACAAGCATTTGGACATTTGTCTTCTATCTCCCTATATCTCCATCTATCTCCTTATGTCTCCATTTATCTCCTTATATCTCCATACAATATCCTTATATCTCCTCACTTCCCCGTCCTCACGTCGCGCAGCCGGCCGTGGACGTCGAACGAGCGGCGATCAGCCAGATGGAGTGTCACCATGAGGGCGAGCATCGAGGCGGAGAACGTGATGACGATGATCATCATCTGATATTTTATGGCGATGCCCGGAGCCGAGCCGCCCAGTATCTGACCAATCATCGTTCCCGGCAGCGAGACGATGCCCATCACGGCCATGTTCGCTATGCACGGGGCGAACGACCGTTCTATGGCGCGCCGGACAAAGGGCATGACGGCCTCCAGGTGGGTGGCGCCGTTGCCGAGCAGATAGTAGTAGAGCTGGCGCTCACGCTGCAGTCCGTCGTAGAACGTGTTGAGCCCCATGACGCATACGCCGAGCATGTTGCCCATGAGGATGCCCATTATCGGGATGAAATATCTCGCGTCGAACGGATGCGACAGCCGCAGGACGAACACGAGGAAATAGAGCCCGACGACCAGTGCCGCGCCGAGCAGTCCCGCCATGAGCGGCAGGAGGATGACGCGGCGGCGCAGTCGGGTGCGGTGGGAGGCGGTCAGCGAGGCCACCACGACCATCAGCAGCACCCAGAGGATGTTCACCCACGGACTGTTCCACTCGAAGAGATAGCGCAGATAGAGTCCTATCAGGAAGAGCTGGACCACCATGCGGGCCACGGCTATGAGCGTGGGGCGTATCTGCCGCACGCCGAACATGCGGAAAAACCATATCGGGGCTGCCATGAGAAGCAGTCCGACGGCCAGTCCTATATATGAAATGTCTGTTGTTCCCATCGTCATTCGTCCTCCACGGTCCCGTCGGCAGGACCTTCGTTTGTTATCATTATGCGCCGGTCGCAATATGCGGCCAGCCGTTCGTCGTGCGTCACGACCACCACCGTCGACCCGCCGTCGGCCATCCGCCGCAGATATTCGCCCACGAGCGCGGCGGCTTCGGCGTCGAGTGCCGAGGTGGGCTCGTCGGCCAGCAGTATCGGCCGGGCAAGCAGTCCCGCCACGGAGAGCATCACGCGCTGGCGCTCCCCGCCGCTAAGCTCGGCCACGCGACGGTCGTAGAGCGACGGGTCGAGCCCCAGCCGGCTCCACTCCTCCATCAGCCGCGGCTTCGAGAATGCCGTGCCGCGGTTTATCTTCAGGCTGAAGAGCATGGCGACCATGTCGGCGACCCACTCCGTTGGCAGCGCCACCTCCTGCGGGACGTATGCCATTATCTTCCTGAACTCCTCAGCCGACGACGGCGTGAGCAGCTCGCCGTCGATGCTGACGTGGCCTCCGTCGAGCGGACGGAAGCCGAGCAGGGTTCTGAGCAGTGTGGTCTTGCCGGAGCCCGACGGCCCCATGACGCACACCATTCCGCCGTCGTCGACGGCGAAAGACAGTCCGCAGAACAGGTCAGTGCCGCCGACTTTCAATGATGCGTTTTTTATTTCAAGCATTGTCCTTTTCTTTTTGACGGGCAAATATACGCATAAAATCCGATTAAAGTCTGAAAGCCGCCGATAAAAAAATGGGTACATATGACTTGGTTGCGAAAAAATGTCCAAACCAAACTCCATGTTACCATCTTGATACTGCCTTTTAAAAAGACGTCGGTTTAGCTATTCAACATGCCACAAGCATGTCCCTACATCGTTTTTCCGCCGTAATGGGAAAGTAATATGAGTCATATTACCGACCAATATGACTCATTTTACTCACCAATATGACTCATTTTACTCACCAATATGACTCATATTACTCACCAATATGACTCATATTGGCTGGCAAAACAGGCTGTTTTGCTTTACGGCAGGAGTCTCACCGCACATCAGGCGCAATAAAAATACTCCGCGTTTTTGTGTCTTTGCATTTAAAACTGTTACATGTTTCGGATTATTTTTTGTATCTTCGCGCCATATTCCCGTATTACGGCCCAAATGGGAAAAACGGCCACGGCGGGACAGACGACCCACATATATCTATTATAAAAATATCAACGGAATTATGAAAAGTCCAAATATCTTCGCTGACATCCAATGGAGGAAGCTGCTCGCCAAGGCGGCCATCGTCATTGCCACCGTGTCCGTGATTGTCTGGGTCATGCCCGACAACAGCCGGAACGTCTTCCGTGCAGAACAGGGCAAGCCGTGGCGGCACTCCGACCTCACCGCACCATTCGACTTCCCCATCTACAAGTCGGAGAAGACCATAAAGAAAGAACGCGACAGCCTCATGCGGCAATATGAACCATACTACAATCTCGACACCGAAGCCGAGGGAAAGCAGGTGCGCCGCTTCGTAGCCGACTTCTCCAAAGGAATTCCCGGCGTGCCGGACGACTATATCAGCATCATTGCCAACCGCCTGAGACGGATATATCAGAAAGGTGTCATCAGCTCTACGGACTATAACCGTCTGCGCACGGACACGTCACAGATGGTGCGCGTGGTCAACGGGAAAAACGCCGTCAGCGTCCAGATAACCCGCATCTATTCTGAAAAAGGCGCCTACGAACAGCTCTTCCTCGACGAACTGCTCAGTCCTCACCGGCAGGTTCTGCAGAAATGCAACCTCAACGACTATATCACGCCGAACCTCATCTTCGACAAACAGCGGAGCGAGGCCAGCCTGGAGGACCTCATGAACAGCGTCCCGCTGGCCAGCGGCGTGGCACAGAAAGGACAGAAGATCATCGGACGGGGCGACATAGTCGACGAAAACGCCTACCGCATACTCGAATCGCTCCGCATGGAGACCGAACGCCGGAGCCACAATCAGGGACAGATAGGACTCGTGACCATGGGCGAGACGATGTATGTGGCGCTGCTTGTGCTCTGCTTCACCATCTATCTGAGCCTCTTCCGGAAAGACTACTTCGAAAAGACGCGCAGCGTGGCGATGCTCTATTCGCTCATCGTCATCTTCACCGCACTGACGGCACTGCTCGTGAGATATACCTTCGGACACGTCTATATCCTGCCCTACGCCATCGTTCCCATCTTCGTACGCGTCTTCATGGACTCACGGACAGCTTTCATCACACACTTCACGATGATTCTCATCTGCGCCTGCATGCTCCAGTTCCCGTTCGACTTCATCGTAGTCCAGACCGTGGCGGGACTGGCCGCCATCTATTCGCTCCGCGAACTGCAATACCGCTCCCAGCTCTTCAAGACGGCTTTCGTCGTCACCATCGTGAGCATGGCCATGCATGCGGCCTACGACATGATGCGCGTGCCGACAATGGCCGACATCGACACCGGCGCCCTCAACTATCTCATCGTCAACGGAACACTGCTGCTCTTCGCCTATCCGTTGCTCTATCTGGTGGAAAAACTCTTCGGATTTACGTCCGACATCACGCTCATCGAACTGTCAAACACCAACAACGACCTGCTGCGCACCATGAGCGAAAAAGCACCGGGAACGTTCCAGCACTCCATCCAAGTGGGAAATCTCGCCTCGGCAATAGCCAACAAAATCGGAGCAAAAAGCCAGCTTGTCCGTACTGGAGCGCTCTATCACGACATAGGCAAGATGACTTCGCCCATCTATTTCACGGAGAACCAGTCGGGAATCAATCCCCACAGCAGCCTGTCCTACATCGACAGCGCACAGATAATCATCGGACATGTCACCGAAGGACTCAAACTCGCCGAGAAGAACAATCTACCGGCTGTCATCAAGGAGTTCATCAGCACTCACCACGGGCAGGGAAAAGCAAAATACTTCTACGTCAAATACAAGAACGAACACCCCAACGACTATGTCGACGACCTGCTCTTCACCTACCCCGGCCCCAATCCCTTCACCCGCGAACAGGCAATCCTCATGATGGCCGACGCCGTCGAAGCCGCCTCACGCTCGCTGCCGGACTACACGGAGAAGTCCATCCGCGACCTTGTCAACCGTCTCGTGGACGGCCAGTTGGCCGACGGCTACTTCCGCGAATGCCCCATCACGTTCCGGGACATAGCCTACGCCAAGACCGTCCTGATTGACAAGCTCAAGACGATATACCATACGAGGGTCAGCTATCCGAAGGAGGAGAAGGAGAATACGTCTAAGAACACACTCCAAACCACCGAAGACCCACCCCAACCCTCCCGAAGTGAGGGAGCTTGATATGCTTCAATAGTGTTGTAATGAATCAAACGCAAAGGCCGCAAAGGAGCAAAGGAGTATGGATTATTCTTCTTTGCGCCTTTGCGGCCTTTGCGTTTGATTGTCATTCCACGCTTTTATACACTTTCACATCATTCCATTATCCCGCATCTACAGTTAATTCATGTTAACAAAATAACGATACTATCGGAAATACAGAACAGATTTGTTACCTTTGCGACCAATTATCAAACAACAATGAGAATGAAAACGTTAAGAATCGCCGCCATCGCCATCTCATTGGCAGCGGCTGAGACAGCCCTGGCGGGCGGTCTGCTGACAAACACAAACCAGAACATAGTATTCCTGCGCAACCCTGCGCGCGACGCCGCCATAGGCATTGACGGTGTCTACAGCAACCCCGCGGGCGTGACATTCCTCGGCGACGGACTTCATCTGTCCATCAACCTGCAGAACGCACACCAGACCCGCACCGTGACAACAGGTTTCCCCCTGTTCGTCTACAACGCAAACAAGCCCGGCCAGACAAGCCGGAAATTCAAGGGAGACGCCGACGCTCCCATCATTCCGTCGATACAGGCGGCATGGAACAAGGGCAAATGGAGCCTCCAGTTCGGCTTCGCCATCACCGGCGGCGGCGGCAAATGTGAGTTCGACGGCGGCCTCGGCTCGTTTGAACAGGTGGTCGCAAGCCTCCCCGCAGCGGCTCAGGCCCTCAATGCGGCGTTTGCCGGCATCGGACAGTTGGACCCCTCCTCGCCCTTCGCGAAAGAGCAGATTGGCAACGGCTACAGCTTCGACTCATACATGCGCGGCCGTCAGTATTACTACGGCTTCACGCTCGGAGCCGCCCGCAAGCTGACGGACAACCTCTCGGTATACGGAGGTCTGCGCATGCTCTACGGCACGGCAAACTACTATGGCTACGTCAGAGACATAAAGATTGAAAGCGCCATACACGGCATGTCCAACGCACCGAAACACTTCGGAGAGGCTCAGCTGGAGCTGGCGAAATATAGCGGCATCGCTGCCACAAAGGCAGAGCAGGCACAGGCAGCCAGCGAGGCATTCGCCGCAGCCGGTGACGCGGAGAAAGCAGCCATGTATGCCTCAGCCGCAACTCAGGCAAGGGCCGCCGCAACGGGACTGGCCGCAGGTGCCGCAGGAGCAAATAAGATTGCTGCCCTCACGCAGGACATCGAGCTGAACTGCGACCAGACGGGCTGGGGCATCGCTCCCATCATCGGCGTTGACTATAAGGCGGGCCGACTGAACCTCGCAGCGAAGTATGAGTTCAAGACACGGATGCGTCTGAAGAACAAGTCGGCCAACAGCGAGAGCGCCAAGGGCATCGAGATGCTGAACAAATATGCCGACGGAAACAAGGTCGCCGAGGATTCACCGGCACTCCTGACGGTCGGTGCGCAGTATGAAATAACAAACGATTTGCGCGTGATGGCCGGATGGCACCACTACTTCGACGTCGACACGAAGCAATATACGAAGGACATGCTCAGCGACAGCAACGAATATCTGTTCGGTGCCGAGTATGACATCTGCGACATCGTTCAGGTCAGCGCGGGTGCACAGCGCACGGCCTACAGCCTGAAGGACGCGGGAATGAACGACATCAGCTTCAATGTCAGCTCATGGTCCTACGGTTTCGGCGTGGGCGTGAAGGTTTCGGAAAAGGTCAAAATCAACGCCGCCTACTTCCAGACTCTCTACGACGACTACAACAAGACGGAGGCCATCGTGACCAACAGCTTCACACGCACAAACCGCGTGTTGGGTCTCGGAGTGGATCTGAAGCTCTAAGAATCCACCCCAACCCAGCTAAGAACCCACCCCAACCCTCCCGAAGGGAGGGAGCTTGAAATGTCTTCAAGGCAGGACATTGATAGAGTAAGAGTAAAAATATAAATACAGCAAGGGCGCAAAGAATATCTGTTGGTGTTTCTTTGCGCCCTTGCTATATTTCTTTGCGCCCTTGCTGTATTTATATTCACCCCTCAAAAGCATATCAAGCTGAGGGTGTTGCAGAACTCACATGGAAGTCTTTAAGTGGGGTAATCTTAGTCCCCTCCTTTCGAAGGAGGGGTTAGGGGTGGTT
>USFX01000074.1 GCA_900553965.1 uncultured Prevotella sp. | reverse complement strand
GGCGGAATCATGAGCAGAAAGCCTGCCAGAACGATGAAACCGACGCCGTGCCGTTCCATCAGTCCTGTCAGGCTTTCTTCGTTCCCGAACTCCGTCCTGTCCATGACAGCCGTCCTGATTCCCAGCGAGGCCGCCCTTACGAGCGCGTATGCATCGGCCCTGTTGCTCAGGACGAGAACGACGCGGACGTCGGGGCTGCCGTCGAAGTGGCGTATGATATTCTCGCAGTTTGTGCCGTTGCCCGACACGAATATGGCTATGTTTGTCATTGTCTTACGGGTAGCGGCCGGCGGTTAGTAACTGAACGTATATGTCACGGTCTTCTCTTCCCCGCCATCCTTTCCTACCGGCGTGCGTGTCACGGTCATGGTGCTGACCGAACCGTCGGCGCCGGACGTCGTCTCCACCGTCAGACGGCTGTCTTCCGATTCAGCCTCGGAGATGACGCTGCTGTTGCGGGCATACTTGAACAGTGAGACCAGCGTATAGGGATTGCACTCCTCCACGCCGAGCAGCAGCTGATTGATGTCCAGCGACTGCCGGCGGTTGTCGCGGCTGCTGTAGGAGAGCTTCAGCTTTTCCAGCATGACCGTTCCGTCGGCGTACCGGTGCATGTATCGGAGGCTGTCGGAGACATGTTTTCCGTCGGGGGCGAGGCTCTGCTGGCTGTTCAGTTTCAGCGCCTGAGCGGTATATTCCCCGCCCATGAAGTGCTCCTCGACGTTGAACGCAAAACTGGAACCGCCGTAGACATAACCCTGTCCGCGGTAGCCGACCGTGTCAGTTGACGAAGTCAGCGTTGCCGGCTGGTAGCCTGCGTCATATTTTGCGGTCAGCGTAGCAGTCGCCGTCGTTGCCGCCCGCTTGCTCCTGACGGTCATCGTGCTGTCCGTATCGTCGCTGTAGCTGATTTCCAGACTTCTCAGCTGTGTTCCGTTCTTCTCTATCGTCAGCGTGACGGGGCGCGCGAGAGCGTCATATCCGGCTGTGATGATACTTCCGTCAGTTCCCTCGATGCGCTTGATAATGGCCGCATTGCCCAGCGTTCCGTCTCCGCGTGTGGCATACTGGTAGAGCAGGAAGTTGACTTTGACGTCGCCGTCACCGTTGTCCTGAAGCGTGAAGCTGGCGCTCCGCGACTCTCCCGTCGTGTTTGTGGTGACGGTGAACGGAATCTGGTATATCATGTTTGCCTCGCCTTCCATTGTTTTTATGCGGCACCAGCTGTTTCCGCTGTTCTGCGTGATGTGCCATTTGCCGTATGTCGCAAATGCAATCATGCCGTCTGTGGAGTTGGCGTAGGGGACGGTGAAGGCCACGGTTGAGAATCCGGCCCGTTCTGTCTCGCTTCCGACGCATGCCGCAAAGAGCGGTATCAGGGCGGCTGCGGTGAGTAAGTTCTTTAATGTCTTCATGCGGATATGTTTTTTATTGGTGATAAAACTCTGTCAGCTCTCATTCCTCATCGTCGTCGTCCCATGTGTCGAAGCCCTCGAATGACGGTCCGATGAAAGCGTCGAGCGAGCGCCGTTCCTTCTTGGTGGGGCGTCCGGTGCCGCGTGCGCGGTCGACAAATCCGCTGATGCGGTTCATCTCCAGCAGCTCATACTGGTCGGGTGAGGTCACATTTTCGTAGACCTCGGGAATGAGCTTTGCCCCCACGCGCTGCTCTATCGGCTTGAGGACGCGGAAGGAATAGGTCACGGGCGGCTTCCTGACGGCCACGACGTCGCCCGCCTTTACCGTCCGTGAGGGTTTTGAGTTGGCTCCGCCGATGGTCACGCGGCCGTTCTTACAGGCGTCGGCGGCGATGGAGCGCGTCTTGAAGATGCGTGCCGCCCAAAGCCATTTGTCGATTCTTGCCTCTTCTACCATGACTTATTTCTTTTTGTTGAAAGCGTTCATCGTGAAGTCTACGCCCGTCAGGACGAAACTCTTGATCATCTCGCAGGCTGTCTCTATCTTCGGTTCCAGCACCCGGATGTCCTCGTCGTCATAGCGTCCGAGCACCCACTGGACCTGCATCCCGCGTGGGAAGTCGTTGCCGATTCCGACGCGCAGACGGCTGTAGCGGTCTGTCCCGAGCACGGACTGGATGTTCCCCAGGCCGTTGTGGCCGGCGTTGCTGCCGGCGGGCTTCAGGCGGAGCGTGCCGAGTGGCAGGGCTAGATCGTCGACGATGACGAGCAGATGTTCCAGCGGGATGTTCTCCTTGTTCATCCAGTAGCGCACGGCGTTGCCGCTGAGGTTCATGTATGTGCTCGGTTTGAGCAGCGTCACCTTGCGTCCCTTGATGCTCGTCTCGGCCACGAAGCCGTAGCGGCGGTCTTCAAAAACAATATTGGACGCCTTAGCAAAAGCGTCCAATACCATAAATCCTGTGTTATGACGGGTCAGGTCGTATTCACTTCCGACGTTCCCAAGCCCGACAATCAAGTATTTCTCCATTACTTACCTGCTGCTTCAGCTGCTGCTGCGGACCTTGATGCACGTGTTGCCTTAACCGAGCATACGATGACCTCAGCCGGTGTCGCAATCTCAAGACCCTCGAAGCTGAGCTCGCCGACCTTGATGCTCTTGCCGAGCTTGAGGTTGGTAACGTCAATGTCGAGGTGCTCGGGGATGATTTGATAGGGAGCGGTAACGTTGATTTTGCGGATAGAGAGGTTGATGCGGCCACCGTCGCGCACACCCTGAGCAAGACCATTGAGCTTGACGGGGATACCGATAGTGATGGGCTTCTGATCATTCACCTCGTAGAAGTCAACGTGGAGCAGAGCGTCCGTAACCGGATGGAACTGGAGTTCCTTCAGCACGGCTGTGTGGCTCTCGCCGTCAATCATGAGATTGATGACGTAGATGTGGGGTGTGTAGACAACCTTGCGGAGCTCAGTCATGGGCACGGCGAATGCCATGGCCTCGGGCAGACCGTTCTCGCCTTTCTTCTCACCGTAAAGGTTGCAGGGGATGAGTCCCTCTTTACGCATCAGTTTTGAAGCTTTTTTTCCTGTTTCGGTGCGCTTCTGACCGTTTACTACAATTTCCTTCATAATTGTAAATGTGTTACTCTAAATTAAGTTTGAAAAATAATCTTTTGCTCAATTCACCATCACACGAATCTTTGTTTTCGATGTGCTTTATGAAAAAGCGCTGCAAAGATACACATTTTCCCGCAATCGTGCAAATGTATGGCTTCTTTTTTGGAAGTTATGGAGTTAAAGGGAGTTATCTAAAGAGTCGCTCCGCTTCGCTTTGTTTATGAGTTAAGCCGAATGTCTTTTTCATATACCGATGCATAAATGAATGGCATGAAGCATTTGACTTAACTCCTTTTAAAGACTAATTGTCCTTAAAATTCACAGATTTACGTACTTTTACGTTCGCAAACGAGTGGTTAACGACTGTTAACGGCGGATGTTCTGCGTCCCCGTTTCCGTGCCGTCGTGAGCCGTAAGGGCCTCCCGGGGTTGCAACGGAGCCGCTTTCATCATGCGACGGGGCCGCTTTCGTGATGCAACGGCGGCCCCGTTGCAGCTTCGGGAGGGCCTTACGGCTTGTGCGAAAAACCGGTGTGATTGCATAACCGGTATAACTCGCTGGCTGTCAAGCTGTTCTGTTTCTGGCCGAAAATGCGCTATTTTTGCGTCGTAGCGCAGAAATCGCGGTCCGGATGTGAATTAACCTTAGTTAAAGTAAACTATTTTGAGACTGTCAAAGTGTCTGCTCCGACACTTCGGAGAGAGCACATGGAAGTCATAAAGCAGCTTTCTGACGCATTCAAGCCGTTATTTTCAGGAAGCAACGTCGGCTCAGGTTAAGGGAATCGGTGTGCAAATCGCAGTCTTAAAGCGCGCATTTCCGGCCTCGGACACATTAATTAACGAAAAAACTACAATATTTTAATGGAATTCTTGCAGTTTCGCGGATTTTTCCTTAAATTTGCACTCAAATGCTGTCGGATGGCCGCCATCTGACACATGAAGATTGGAGAATCTACAAAACGACGACACATAGAGACATAAAGCGTATATGATAAACCGGGAAATTATAAGAATCAAGACCGTCCAGTTAACCTATGCCTACTATCAAAACGGCAACAAGAACATTGAATCTGCTGAGAAGGAGCTGTTCTTCAGCCTCTCCAAGGCGTACGACCTCTACAACTATCTGCTCGCGCTGATAGTGGCCGTGACCAAAGAGTCGCGACGCCATCTGGAGGTAGCACAGGCTAAGGCGGCACGTGAAGGCACACCGATGCCCTCACAGAAGTTCGCGTACAACAAATTTGCCTTGCAGCTCGAAGAAAACCGCATGCTCAACGACTTCATGGAAGCACAGAAGAAGTCCTGGTCGACAGAGCCGGAGTTTCTTCGCAAGCTATATCTTCAGATAACGGAGAGTCAGATTTATCAGGACTACATGGCCGACAAGGAGGACACCTATGCCGCCGACCGTGAGCTGTGGCGCAAGCTCTATCGTACGCTCATACAGGACAACGAGGCCCTCGACGCCATCCTCGAAGAGCAAAGCCTCTACTGGAACGACGACAAGGAGATTGTCGACACGTTCGTCCTGAAGACCATCAAACGCTTCGACGAGAAGAACGGACCGCGTCAGGAACTGCTCGCCGAATATGACAGCGAGGAGGACAAGGACTATGCACGCAAGCTCTTCCGCGCGACGATAATGAACGCCGACGAATATCAGCACTTCATGAGTGAGGCTTCGCGCAACTGGGACTTCAACCGGCTGGCCTACATGGACGTCGTCATCATGCAGATTGCCATCGCCGAGATGATGACCTTCCCCAGCATACCCGTCAGCGTGAGCATCAACGAGTTCGTCGACATTGCCAAGCTCTATAGCACGCCGCGTAGCGGAAGCTACATCAACGGTATGCTCGACGGCATAGCGCGCCATCTCATCCGCAGCGGACGCCTCCTCAAGCGCATCGACGAGCCGCGCACGGGAAAGAAAGGCACTGACGGAACGGAGACCGACGGAAAATAAACAATTAAAAAGAAAATAATGACAGCAAATCTTATCATGGCTGCACAGGCAGCACAGGGCAGCTCGATGAGCATGATTCTGATGATGGTAGCCATCTTCGCAATCATGTATTTTTTCATGATCCGCCCGCAGCAGAAGAAACAGAAGGAAATTCAGAAGTTCCAAAACTCGCTCGCCGAGGGCGCTCAGGTGGTCACCGGAGGCGGTATCTACGGTACGGTGAAGAAGATTGACCTCGTGGCAAACATCGTTGAGGTGGAAATCGCCCGCGGCGTGGTCGTTCGTGTGGACAAGGGCTATGTCTTCAAGGACATGGCGAGCACACCCGTACAGGGAAAATAAATGGGCAGCGGGCGCAGCATATATAACATGGTCAGGAACTTCCTGTTCAGCTCAGTGAACAGGGAGTTCTTGATTTTTTTGTTCTTTCTCGCGCTCTCCGGCGTCTTCTGGCTCATGATGACGCTCAACGAGACATACGAGAAGGAACTGAAAATCCCCGTGCGCATAGTCAACGTGCCTCAGAACGTGGTCCTCACGTCTGACGCCACCGACACCGTGCGCGTCACTCTGAGCGACAAGGGCTTTGTGCTTCTGGGCTATATGTACGGTGAAGGGCTGCGTCCCATCAAGCTCAACTTCAAGAACTACATGCGCACGCAGAACTCCGTCGCCGTCTCGGCGGCCGAGCTCCAGCGCATGGCATACCAGCAGCTGTCCGCGTCGACAAAGATTGTCAGCGCCAAACCCGACCGGATTGAGTTCTTCTTCAACTACGGACTGCGCAAGCGAGTGCCCGTAAGGTGGAGCGGACGCGTCCTGCCCGAACATCTCTACTTCATCTCCCACGTCGAATACCGGCCCGACAGCGTCGACGTCTATGCCTCGCAGGAACGCCTCGACAGCATCAGCGTCGTCTACACCGAGCCCCTCAACTACGCTAACTTCCGCGACACGCTCTCCGTGAGCTGCGGACTGCAGAAGATGAAGGGCGTCAAGTGTGTGCCCGACAAGGTCGGTGTGGTGTTCTATACCGACGTGCTCACCGAGGCGCGGATAGACAATATCCCCGTCCGGGGCATCAACATGCCGGAAGGCAAGGTGCTCAGGACCTTCCCCGCAAAGGTCGCCGTCAAGTTCGTGACAGGTGTGAGCCAGTTCCGCGGACTCAGTGCGGCCGACTTCACGGTCGTCGTCGACTACAACGACATCGTCGCTCATCCCTCCGACAAGTGTACGCTCTATCTCAAGAGTGTCCCGCAGGGCATATCTCGCGTGGCTTTGGAGACGCGGATGGTCGACTATCTCATTGAGGAGGAGTGAGCTTTTGTCGGTCGGGAATGAGTTTTTGTCGAGGAGGAATAATCCTTTTGTCAAGAAGGAATGATTCTTTTGTCGGGCGGAAATGAGTTTTTATCAAAGCTGGAATGACAGAAAAGAAGACTATTAAGATAGGTATAACAGGAGGAATTGGTAGCGGCAAGAGCTTTGTCTGTGCCGAACTGGCCCGGCGTGGCATCGCCGTCTATGACTGCGACAGCGCCGCCAAACGCATCATGCGCTCCTCCGACAGCGTGCGCACGGCCCTGACGCAGCTCATCGGGCCGGCGGCATACGATGGTGACGGCCGGCTCAACAAGTCGGCGGTCGCTGCCTTTCTTTTGGCTTCGGCCGAAAATGCCGCTGCCATCGACGCCATCGTCCATCCGGCCGTGGCCGACGACTTCCGCCGGAGCGGAAACTGCTGGATGGAGTGTGCCATACTGTTTGAGACGGGCTTCAACCGGCTCGTCGACCGCGTCGTCACCGTCACCGCACCGGATGATGTCCGCATCCGCCGCGTCATGGAACGGGACGGCATAACGCGCGAAAAGGCACTCGAATGGATGGCCCGCCAGTGGCCGCAGGAAGAGGTCCGGAGGCGCGCCGACTACGAAATCGTCAACGACGGCGTGGCCGGCATCGGACAGCAGATAGATGAACTAATCGTTAAATTGAAATAAAAACATAACAGTAAATCATGTTACAGACAATCTTAGCAATCTCGGGAAAGCCCGGACTCTACAAGTTAGTATCAAGAGCAAAGAACAGTCTTATCGTCGAAGTGCTCGACGAGACGCACCGCCGCATGCCGGCGTTCGCCACCGACCGCATCACGTCGCTGGCCGACATAGCCATGTACACCGACACGGATGACGTACCCCTGCACAAGGTGCTCACCAGTCTGAAGACACTCGAAGACGGCAAGTCTGCAAATATAGACATAAAGAAAGCCTCTGGCAACGAACTGCGCGAGTATTTCGCAAAGGTTCTGCCCGACTTCGACCGCGAGCGCGTTCACAACAGCGACATCAAGAAACTCATCCAGTGGTACAACATCCTCATTGCCAACGGCATCTCTGACTTTGACAACGAGCTTGCACCCACCGAGGGAGACAACATCGACGACCGTAAGGAAGACTGATGGGTCGCTCCGGAAAGCCATCTAACGACCGCCCCGCGTCGCCGAAAAAGTCTTCCGGGACGTCAGTTCCAGTACGCCCGGCGTCGCTCAAGGACATCGCCTCACGGCTCGGCATCAGCATCGCTACCGTGAGCAGGGCTTTGCAGGGCAGTCCTGCCGTCAGCAGCCGGACGCGGGAGCGTGTCATGGAGGCCGCCCGTGAGATGCACTATGCCAAAAATTTCATCGCCGACAGCCTGCGCAGCGGATCGCTGCCGGTTGTCGGCGTTATCGTTCCCCACGGCGTGACGTTGTTCTACTCGTCCGTTCTCGACGGCATCGAGAGCGTGGCGGCCCGCGAGGGTTATGCCGTCATCAGCATGAACTCGCACGAAAGCTATGAGGAGGAGTGCCGCAATGTCCGCAGTCTCGCCGCTTTCCATGTGGCGGGAGTCATCGCCAGCGTCACGCAGGAGACGGAAGACAGCTCCCATTTTGACGCGCTTGCGGCCGAGGGCATCCCCGTCGTGTTTGTGGCGCGTGCTCTTGGCGGCGCACAATCAAAGGGAGAGGGCGCCGACTATTCCTCCGTGACGGCCGACAGCGTTGATGCTGCGCGCCGTGCCACCCTCCATTTGGTGGGACAGGGCTGCCGCCGCATCGCCATACTGTGCGGACCGGGCCATCTCCGAATGGTCGCCGAGCGCAAACACGGCTATATCGAGGCCCTCCATGAGGCCGGTCTGCCCGTCCGTCCCGACTATGTTGCCTACAGCGACATCGACACGGCGTCGGCAATAGGTGTCACTGACGCGCTGATGGACCTCCCCGAACCGCCCGACGCCATCCTCGCGCTCAATGACACGCTGCTCTTTGCGGCCATGAAAGCCCTCAAACGTCGAGGCTTCGACATGCCGCGTGACGTCGCCCTGATAGGTTTCAGCGACGTGGAATATGCCGCCGACGTCAGCCCCTCGCTCTCCACGATTGAAGACCGCAGCCGTCTGATGGGCGAGGAGGCCTGTATGACGCTCATCGGACATATCCGCGGTGACGCCAGACCGGTCCACAAAGTCATTCCGACGGTTCAGAGGATACGTGAAAGCAGTCGCCGGAACGTGGAGTAGGGGATGCCTTGATGATGTGGTTGTGATGCAATCATGATGAATGTGCAATGCAATCGTAATGCAGACAAGATGTCTTTATGATATAATTATAATGTGCTTATAACGCGACGACGGCTTGAAATCGGTTGATCTCAAGCCGCCCATGCGTTTAATTCAAGTCTTTTTCTTTTGTCTTTAGAAGAATCCGGGGCCTCCGAAGCCGCCTCCGCCTCCACGGTTGCCGCCTCTGTTGCCGCGTCCTCCGCGTCCCGGCCGGTCTCCGCCGGGGCCGTCCATGCCCGGACCGCGGCGCATCTGCTCCCTTGCCGCCTTGCCGCCGAAGAGATTGAGACGGTAGACGACATGCAGCATGGCGTAGTTGGTGATTGAGTTATACTCCGTGTCGGTGCGTCCCATAGCGTTTATCGCGCGGCTGATGTTCGACTGCTCGTGCAGAAGGTCGTAGAACTGGAGCATCACAATCAGGTTTTTGCCTTTCAGGAAGCTGTGGCTCATCTGTACGTTCCATATCAGTTCGTTGGTGTTGAGGCTTTCGTCGTTGTATCCCCGGCGGCTGTTCATGTTCAGGTCCGTCGACAGCGATGTGCCCCAAGGCATGGTCAGATTGGTGTTGAAGCCGTAGGAGTATCTCCAAGTGTCGAGATTGCTGTTTGGCTGGAGCTTGTTTGAGGAGTGATTGTATTCCACCGTGCCGTTCACTTCAAACTCAATCCAGTCGTTGCGATAGCTTGCTGCCAGACGCTCGTTTATCGATGTGCTCTTTGTCGTCGACTTCACCGTGTTGCCGTCGCGGTGCAGGTCGAGATAACCGACGCTGTTGACGTATTCGAATCCGGTCGTCGTGTTGACGTTGAAGTAGCCGGTCGTGTCGATTGCGATGTTGTAGAAGCCGTCACCGTTGATACTCCAGTTGCCGTTGATGTTCTCCGGCCGTGAGGTGCGTCCGCCCGTGACGGGGTCGTAGGTGACCTTGTTGGCGATGCTGTTGTTGACGGTCTGGAAGCGCAGGTTTGCTCCCATACCCTGCTGGTGGTTCTGGATGTAGTTGTTGTATCTGATGAAGAAGTTGTTGGAGAACGACGGTTTCAGTCCCGGGTTACCCTTTGTGATGCTCAGCGGGTTGCTGTCGTCCGTGATGTCGAGCAGGTCGGTCATGCTCGGTTGGCTTGTCCGTCCGCGATAGTTGAAGCGCAGCTGGCTCACCTTCGATATCTTCCATCTGAAGTCGGCCGTCGGGGTGAAGTTTGTCACCGTTCTGACGGTGTCGGCATTGTGGCCCTTATAGTGCTGGACGAAGTGCGTCTTCTGCGGCATGAGTGTCAGTCCGACGTTGAAGTTGTATGCCTTGCGGATGATGCGGAGCATCACCTGGATGTCATGTATGTAGTTGGTGTATTCCGAGAAGCGGCTCAAGTCCCTGTCGAGATAGCTCTCAAACGGATTGCTGAGGCGCGCGAGATAGCTGTCCCATCCGCGGTAGAACGGGCTGAGTCCGTCGAAGTAGTCTTCGCCGAGATTGCTGAAGTCGTATGTCGAGCGGTCACTTTTGGTGTATTTATATTGGAACTCGTAGCTGAACTGCAGGAACGTGGCTTTCATTATCGGCTCGCTGTAGGTAGCTCGGATGCTGTAGTTGTAGTTCTTCTGCGGTGTGAGGTTATATCGGTTGGTCTGATATGTCGAGTCGAGGCCCAGATGGTTTTTCTTCTGATACAGGTGGACGTTGTTGGCCTGCAGGCTTTTGCTTCCGCTTTCGCTGTAGCTGCCGTTCACTTGGAGTGTGACGTTACGTCCGGTGCTGCTCAGCCGTCGGTTCAGCTGGAGCATACCGCCGATGTTCTTTGAGTCGCTGTAACTGATAGAGTTGTTTCTCCGGCTGTTGACCATGAGGTCCATGTCTCCCAGCATGTCCAGAGCGTCGGGTGACAGCGGGTCGGACGTGTAGAGGAACGGATCTTCATTGAATGTTCCGGAACTGCTCATAGAGCTTCCGTCGTTGGTACTGTAACTGAAGTTCGGCCGGAACGAGATGGTCGTCATCGTGTCCGGTTGCCATTCCAAGCGCATCTGTCCGTTCCATGAATTGCTGCGCGAATAGCTT
This sequence comes from uncultured Prevotella sp., assembly GCA_900553965.1. Taxonomy (GTDB): domain Bacteria; phylum Bacteroidota; class Bacteroidia; order Bacteroidales; family Bacteroidaceae; genus Prevotella. The sequence continues at coordinate 1,289 of USFX01000074.1, read as the reverse complement.
TGGTTGCGGCTGTTGCCGAATGATCCCGACGTGCTGACAAAGTGCTCCGTCGACGATTTTGTCCACGTGTCGCCGTCGCTGTGGTTCCAACGCAGGCTGGCGTCAAACTTCAGTTTATCCTTTTTCTCGTAGTTCAGATTGACGCCGGCCATCTTGGGGGCCGTCAGTCCGCGTCGGCCGGCACCGCCACCGCGACGTCCGCCTCCGAATCCCATGCCGCCGACATTGTTGGCGTTGAACATTCCCATCACTCTCAGGTCACTGTTCATCTGTGCCGCCATCACCCGTGCCGCATAACGTTCACGAGTTCCGGCCGCGAGGTCGGCGTTGGACATAAATCCGCGGTTCATGCCCTTCTTGATTCCGAAGTCGAGCACGGTCTGGTCGTTGCCGTCGTCGATGCCCGAGATGCGCGACAGGTCGCTCTTCTCGTCGTAAGCCTTAATCTTCTCTATGATTGACGTAGGCAGATTTTTCAGTGCCGTCTTTGTGTCGCCGGTCATGAATTCCTTGCCGTCGACGAGTATTTTCTTGACTTCCTTTCCGTTGATCTTGATGTTGCCGTCGTCGTCCATCTGCGCTCCGGGCAGCCTCTTGACCAGTTCCTCCACGACCGAGCCTTCCGGTGTGCGGTAGGCCGCGGCATTATATATAAAGGTGTCCTCCTTTGTCGTCACCTTGGCCGCGTGTCCCGTTGCGACAGCCCCTTTGAGCATGATGGCGTCAACGGCCATGGCGAGCGTCCCCAGACCGGCGTTCTTGCCGTTTGCGATGGTCACGTTGCGCGTCACGGTCTTAAATCCGACGCTCGTCACCTTCAGTATATACTGTCCGTCGGCCGGTGCCGTGAGTTTGAACGAGCCGTTGTCGGCCGTCAGCCCGCCTACAGCCAGCGTGCTGTCCTTACGCAGCAGTTGTACGGTGGTCAGGGACAGGGGTTCTTTTGTGTCGCTCTCGACAACCGTTCCTGTCACGGCGCGCTGTGCCATTGCGGCGAAAGTGGATGACATGAGGATGGTCATCAGCAGTAGAAGTCTTTTCATCTGTTTTTATTAATAGTCTTTTTGATTCACTTTATACGACCTTATGACGTGTCGCCGTCGCAAACGTTTAATCGCCATCGGGATTTTTTTAGCCTCAGGAATGATAAAACGAAAGGTATGACGTGGCCTGGCATGTCACGGTGGCAGCAAATTCTTCATTCTTCATTCATTATTCTTCATTTTTTTAGCGTATCTTTGCATAAGATAAGCTGCACTCGGCAATCTGCAAGCGAGCTTGCATTGCGC
>USFX01000073.1 GCA_900553965.1 uncultured Prevotella sp. | reverse complement strand
ACTGTGAAGTGGACATGTGCCTCGCCGTTGCTTGCGGCGTAGAGCGCACCTTCGACAAGGTGTTCCTCCATCGGCGTGCGTGAGCCGTCCTCATATAGGTGGAAGAGAAGAAGTCCCTTGGGGAGCTGGCCGTAGTTGAGGCCCTTGGCTTCGAGCATGTTGGCCACTACAGCCTTGTAGTTGCCTTCTGCCGTCAGTTCCTTTATGCTCTTACCCTCGTTCTTCCGGCACTGTCCGTCAAGAGCATCGTAGAAAGCGAAGTTCTCAAGATTGTCGAAATAGTGTTTCTCAAAATCAGTCGTCGGAACGTCGTAGTCGGCGTCGAGGAAAGCGAACATGTCCTTGAACATGCGGCTTGCGGCACCGGAGGCGGGAACGAACTTGACCACGCGGTGGCCTTCTGCCTTATAGTCTGTCCACGCTTTCTCGTAGGCGGCACGCTCGTCCTTGCCGGGAGCCATGATGCCGTGGTCTATTCCGGCAGCTGCCTCCAGTCTCAGAAACGGGAAACCGGTCTTGAATTGTTCCAACTGATTTTTGATCTGCTCCTCGGTCATGCCCTTCAGAGCGATTTGTTTAAGGTCTTCTTGTGATAGCATAATTATGTTATTTATTGGAAATGATGCAACAAAAATAATAACTTTTCATGTAAAAACCGCATAAATCGAATAAAAATCGTAACTTTGCACCTACTTATTAACAAACTGACACAATTATGGCTGAAAGATTTGAATTTACGGAAGAAGAGAGAAGAAAGGCGGGCAGGCTTTATGTCACCTTGAAGACGCTCATCGGGGCTTCGCTCCAACCGGAGGACGAGAGGAAAATGCGTGACCATCTGGCGAAGTCTATGGACAGCAACCAGACGCACCGGGATGTCTTCGGACTTAATCCGATACTCTTCGGACTGCAGACAGCGAAGATTGTTGTCGATGAGATTGGACTGAAACGGGATGCCGTGCTGGCCATTCTGCTCCATCCAAGCGTGGCCGATGGATTCACGACGGTCGACGACGTGAGGCGTGACTTCGGTGAGTCGGTGGCCCGGATTCTCAGCGGACTTATGCGCATAGCTGAGCTCTATGAGAAGAACCCGGTCGTGGAGAGCGAGAATTTCCGCAATCTGCTGCTGTCTTTTGCTGAGGACATGCGGGTCATTCTGATTATGATTGCCGACCGCGTGAATCTGATGAGGCAGCTCCGTGACAATGAAAACATGGAAGCTAGGAGGAAGGTGTCAGAGGAGGCGGCCTACCTTTATGCCCCGCTGGCCCACAAGCTGGGGCTCTATAAGCTGAAGAGCGAGCTGGAGGACCTGTCGCTGAAATATCTGGAGCACGACGCCTACTATCTTATAAAGGAGAAACTGAACGCGACGAAGAAGTCGCGCGACGCATACATAGAGCGTTTCATCGGACCTATCAGCGACAAGCTGACGGCCGCAGGGCTGAGGTTCCACATGAAGGGACGCACGAAGAGCATCCACTCCATCTGGCAGAAGATGAAGAAGCAGAAGTGCGGCGTGGAGGGTATATATGACCTCTTCGCCATACGCATTATCATCGACTCGCCGTTCGAGCAGGAGAAGATGCAGTGCTGGCAGGCCTATTCGATTGTGACGGATATGTATCAGCCCAATCCCAAGCGTCTGCGCGACTGGCTGTCGGTACCGAAATCGAACGGTTATGAGAGTCTCCACATCACGGTGCTGGGACCGGAACACAAGTGGGTGGAGGTGCAGATACGCACGGAACGGATGGACGAGGTGGCCGAATGCGGAGTCGCCGCCCACTGGCGCTACAAGGGCGTGAAGGGTGAGACGGGACTGGACGAGTGGCTTGCCAACATACGCAACATATTGGAGAACAGTGACGACCTGCAGGTGATGGACCAGTTTAAGATGGATCTCTATGAGGACGAGGTGTTCGTCTTCACGCCGAAGGGTGACCTGTTCAAGTTCCCGAAAGGCGCGACGGTGCTCGACTTTGCCTACCATATACACTCCAAGGTCGGAAACGGATGTACGGGTGCACGTATTAATAATAAGGTGGTGACTTTCCGTGAGAAGCTTCACAGCGGTGATCAGGTGGAGATAATGACTTCCGGCACGCAGAAGCCGAAGCGTGAATGGCTGAACATTGTCCAGACGTCGAGGGCAAAGGCGAAGATTCGTCAGGCTCTGAAGGAGACACAGGTGAAGGAGGGACTTTTCGCTAAGGAAATGCTGGAGAGGAAGTTCAAGAACCGGAAGATTGAAATGGAAGAGCCGGTCATGGCCAAGCTCATCAAGAGGCTCGGTTTCAAGGAGGTCAGCGATTTCTACAGGCAGATAGCCGACGGCTCGCTTGATGTCAACACCGTGATTGACACTTATCTGGAGATACAGGCCCGTGAGTCGGGACAGCTGCCGGAAGGCCCGGTGAGAAGTGCCGGCGAGTTCAACTTTCAGGCCGATAGCGACATGGCCGGACGTCAGAGTGACGACGTTCTCGTGATAGACCGAAATCTGAAAGGTGTCGACTATCAGCTGGCACGTTGCTGTCAGCCTATCTACGGCGACGATGTTTTCGGCTTCGTGACAGTCAGCGGAGGAATAAAGATACACCGGTGCGACTGCCCCAACGCTGCCGAACTGCGCAAGCGTTTCGGCTACCGTATCGTCAAGGCGCGCTGGAGCGGCAAGGGCTCGTCGAAGTATTCCATAACGCTGCGTGTCATAGGCAATGACGACATAGGCATCGTGAACAACCTGACGAGCATCATCAGCAAGGATGAGAAGCTGACCCTGCGCAGCATCAGCATAGATAGCAACGACGGACTGTTCCGCGGCAATCTGGTCGTGATGCTTGACGATACGTCGAAGCTTGAGACCCTGATACGTAAGCTGAGGACAGTAAAGGGCGTAAAGCAGGTTGAAAGGATATGAATCAATGTAACAAGGGACATGGCGGCACCGTAAAAGAGAGCCGTCGGTCCATATTAATAACTTATATAAAATGAAGAGAATTACTTTAAAGTCGGCTGTTTTTGCCGCAATGTTAATGTTGGGTAGTGGGAACGCAAGCGCTCAGATAAATTTGGGCGATATTCTCGGAGCTGTCACCGGTGGCGGTTCCTCGTCGTCATCCGGTTCTGCCGGCGATTTGATATCCAATCTGACGTCCGTGTTCTCAGGTAACAAGCAGGCTTCAAAGAACCAGATTGTGGGTACATGGGAGTATTCCGAGCCGGCTATCGTCTTTGATTCGGACAACTTTCTTGCAAAGGCCGGAGCAAAGCTGGCTGCCGACAAAATGGAGAAGAAGCTGCAGGAATATCTCACAAAATACGGTGTTAAGCCCGGTGCGATGAGCATCACGTTTGCTGAGGACGGTACGTTCAAGGAAAGTCTGAACGGAAGAAACATAAAAGGCAAGTGGAAAGTAGAGGATTCGAAGCTGATTCTGACCTACGGAACAATCAAGCCGGTGTCCATCACGACACAGTTGGATGGCAAGACGCTGATGATTGTGACAGACGCGACGCAGCTCCTGAACTTCATGAAGACGATAGGAAGCAAGTCTACGAATGCCAATATCAAGACCGTTACATCGCTGATGAACAGTATCAAAGGCATGAAAGTCGGTCTTACACTCGTTAAAAAATAATAATTAACGCTGTTCCAGTAGCGGTACTTAATAAAAATATCGTACCTTTGCAGCCGCTGTCACGAGTTGGCAGCATAAATTCAAACCTAACAAACAAATAAAACAAAATGGCAACAAAAATCAGATTGCAGCGCGGCGGCCGTAAGGGCTATGCTTTTTACAGCATCGTAATCGCTGACGTTAGAGCACCACGTGATGGTAAATTTACTGAGAAGATTGGTACTTACAACCCTAACACCAATCCTGCCACAGTAGATTTGAATTTTGACCGTGCCCTTTATTGGGTGGAAACAGGAGCACAGCCTACTGACACAGTACGCAACATCCTGAGCCGTGAGGGCGTTTATCTCATGAAGCACCTCCATGGTGGTGTCAAGAAGGGCGCTTTCGACGAGGCTGCTGCACAGCAGAAGTTCGACGCTTGGAAGGCAACCAAGGTTAAGGGAGCTGATGCTGTCCGTGAGAAGGAAGCTCAGGCAAAGAAGGCTGCTTATGCAAAGGAGCTGGAGGCAGAGAAGAAGATCAATGAGACTATCGCCAAAAAGGTAGCTGACAAGAAGGCCGCAAAGGCTGCTGAGGAGGCTGCAAAGGCCGCTGAGGCTGCCGCACCTGCGGAGGAAGCACCCGCTGAGGCATAATCGTTGTACTTCCTTAAAAGAACAATGCGGTCAAAATCATAATGATTTTGACCGCATTTATTTTGTCCGGTGGGTTCTTACATGAACTTCTTATAGAATGTTTCATATTCTTTGGCTACCTTGATATATTCATGGTGGCGCTTGACGTATTCTATACTTTGGCGTTTCAGTTCCGCAATACGGCCGCTGTCCAGCACAAGTTGCTCCAGTTCATGAAAGACACTCTGGTAGTTTGGTTCCACATTTATAATAGGACGGAGTTCTTTCTCGTTCAGTATCTCATAGTTCTCCTCTTCCCCTCCGCCTATACATATAATGCCCTTGGACATTGCGAGAAGCGGATTCATGGATGGAGTATAACTGTACAGCTGGTCAAGAATGGCGTCGCTGCCGTTCATCATCTTCTCGTATTCATTGAAAGGAACGGATTCCGCCTTCTTCAGCACGACTTTATCTGGATACTTCCGGGTTATATCCTCGGCGGCACGAAGCATAATGTCCGTGCCTTTATATTCGTTGCGCTTTTTGTTGATGCCTATGAACAGCTTCAGTGGAGGCTGGAAAGAGGGTGGGGCGGACTGCTCCTGATTTTCCGGGAGTTGTATCGGGAAAGGAATAAAGACAGTCTTTTCAGGGAAAGAAGGCCGGTAGCATACCCAATATTCGTACAGTCCGGTCACTATTCCGTCACAATCTTCCGCAATGAACTTGTTCAACCGTTCCTTGGCAGTGCCGAGCCAGTCCCGCCGTTCCTTCATCGCGTCCTTTCCGGTGCGTATCTCTTCGCCGATATTGAAGTCGCTGTAACGCAACGGGCGGTCGTTGATACAGGTGTTGACCCAGTACCAGTCCATGCCGAACCCGCCGAGAAAGACCCGCTTGTTATGCTTGCGAAGATACTTGTAGATAGGGAACAGTCGCTCCGCCTTTACCTCGGCAAACATCGGATTAATCAGTTGCACCACGTCGTAGCCCCTCAACCGCGGTAATATGGCGTACAGTTTGGCCAGAAGCATCATGCCGCCTAACTTCCCGGGGCGCCTCACCAATGATATATCCCGCGGATAATTCTTCCAAAAGTCGCCGTTGGAAGCCACGGTGACGTCATGTCCAAGCACTTTCAGTCCTTTGGCAAGCGTGGCATGCACGTTGCTGTATTCACCCAATAGCAGTATTTTCATCTTTCTTCTTTCATAAGTGGCAATGTGCGCATTAGTATGGAAAGGCCCACTCTGCTGTTTGTCATCCGGCGGAACCATGTATATTTCCTTGTATAGTTCTTGTCCGGAAGCGGGAAGAGACCTCTTGAGTGGAGGTCATCAAGCTGCCGGTCGAGATACTTGCGGCTTCGGGTCTGCGTGATGATGTTGTAGATATAGTCCATCGTTATCTGTGCAACGCGCCGTTGAAGGGCAATCTTGTCATTGTGCGGCAGACTGTCAATCATGTCGTTCAACCTTATTATGACATCCTTTTTATCATTCAGACGTTTCAGAATGCTTCTCTTTGTGTTGCTTGACGTTATGGAATCTTCCCGTCTGCGGTATATGTATGCCTCTGCGGAAGTTGAATAAAGCGTCTCCGTCCGTAGCAACAGCTGCGGCGTGAACTCCTCGTCTTCATGATAAATGCCGGAAGTGAAGCGCAGTTCACCGAGTATCGCACGCCTGAAGATATATCCCCACGCTGCCGGACGGACGTTGTTGTGCTGCATATACTCCGTGCCGCAAACAGGTTTGTCATCGGCAAATGTTGTTTGTCCGCCGTTCTTGTCCGTTGCCTTGAACATTACCATATCCGGCGTCCCGTGATACCTCACGATGTCCAGACAATGTTCGTATGCTGTCTGTGACAGTTTGTCGTCACCGTCAACGAACTGTATGTACCGGCCGGTGGCCATCCTGATGCCGATATTGCGCGCATCACTCAGCCCTTTGTTAGGCTGGCGTACATATATTATGTTTTCCAGATAATCGCTCAAATCGTTTATCGGGCTCATATCAGAACCGTCATCCACGATGATAATCTCTCTCTCGAACGGCCGCAGTGACAATGAAACGATACTGTCTATACACTCGATCAGCATCCATACTGGTATGTTATAGCACGTCACTATAAAGCTGATCAACGGCGTCCTGTCGTTTTGACAATTACTTTGTTTATTTTGCATAATGCGTTTATTCCTAATATATTAATAACAATGGCTTTCAGCTTTGCTATACAGCCGAGGCCGCCAAATCTTTTTATTGCAATCCGCTTCAGCCGCGGCCTGTCACCGGTCAGTTCGTATTCATATAATTGTATGTTGGCGACTTGCATGTAATATTGGTGGAACAGGGGATGTTCCCGACAGCGGTCTATCATATTTAAATGAGAATCGAGAAACATGCGCCATTCTTTGCCGCGTGCCCGTGCAGTGATGCCGTTGGCGTTGTCACAATAATAGTACATGCCTTTACCGGTCGTAGCCACGCATTTCACGTGGTCCAGCAGTTGCGGGAGCGTGGCAATGTCCTCAAAGACCCGTCCCACCGGGAACCTGACGTTGTCAAACATCTGCCGGCGATAAATCTTGTTCCACGCATACGAATGATTGTAGGCCTGGGATTCCATCCAGTAGTCAATCGGTGCGGAGTATGTCTTTTCCTCAAAGCCGATAATATGCCGTTGTGCCGTTTTGCTGATGCGGCATACCGGATATTCCAGGATGTCGTATTCCGGGTGAGTGTCCATGATGTCCATCAGTTCGGTGTAAGTGCCATCACCGATGTAGTCATCCGAGTCGGCGAAAGTGATGTATCTTCCCCGTGCTATGTCGAGGCCAGCATTGCGTGCATCGCTCAGTCCTCCGTTCTCTTTATGGATAACCCTAATCCTGCAGTCCCGTTCAGCCCAGCGGTCACATTTCTCCGGGCAATCGTCCGGCGAGCCGTCATCAACAAGTATGATTTCCATTCCGTCACACTTTTGTCTGACGATACTGTCCACACATCTGTCCATTGTGTCGCTGACGCGGTAGACCGGTATTATTATGGTCAATCTTGTTCCCATAAGGCAGTATGGCTCCAGCGTCGGGGTGTCCCGGCCAGAGACAGCTTCTATGCAAAGGTACTAACTTATTTCCTTATTGCGGAAGAACTGTCGGCTATTTTTTATAAATTGCGGAAAACCGGACGAGAAACAGCCGCAGCCATGTAATAAAAACGGGGAATGTCCGTTTATTATTTTAATGACAGAAACAGAATCAAAGGAAAGTTACAGCCATATATTGAAGTACACCGGAATATTCGGTGGTGTGCAGGGACTCAACATTCTGATAGGCCTTGTCCGCAACAAACTCGTAGCCATGCTTCTCGGTCCCGGGGGTATGGGGCTCACGTCATTGTTCAATTCGGCGGTCAGCTTCATATCCCAGACGACCTGTCTCGGTATCTCTTTCAGTGCCGTGCGTCATCTTTCCGAAATCTTCGATGAAGGTGATGAGGAACGCATTGCCCATTTCATCAAGGTTGTGCGTGCGTGGTGTCTTCTGACGGCCCTGCTCGGAATGTTGGTATGTATAGTTGTCGGGCCATTGCTCAGCGACTGGACCTTTTCCTGGGGTGACCACACGCTTCATTTTCTTCTCCTTGCTCCGGCCGTGGCAATGCTTGCTGTCACCGGTGGCGAGACGGCCATACTGAAAGCCTCCCGCCGTCTGCGCGCCTTGGCAGTGATACAGATATGTCTGGTCGTGGTATCTTTGTTCGTTTCCATTCCCATCTATTATTTCTTCGGAGAGTCGGGTATCGTTCCCGTCATTGTGCTCATGGCTTTTGCCGGGATGGCTGTCACGATGCTCTATTCCTATCGTTTCTATCCTCTGCGCCTTCGAGGCTTCAATGGCATCTTGGGCGAGGGAATGGAGATGATACGCCTTGGTGTGGCTTTCACGCTTGCCGGCATATTCGGCAGCGGGGCAGAGATGATCATCCGGGCATATCTCAACGTCAACAGCGACCTGTGCACCGTGGGACTTTATAACGCCGGCTTCATGCTTACCGTGACATACGCCGGCATGGTATTCTCGGCAATGGAGACCGACTATTTCCCCCGCCTGTCCGCCGTAAACCATGACACTGCGGCTGTCAATCTGACCGTCAACCGTCAGATTGAAGTATCCGTCCTGCTTCTTTCGCCGATGCTTGCCGTCTTCATGCTGTCCTTGCCGATTCTTCTTCCCTTGCTCTACACCGACAGTTTCCTGCCCGTAGTCGCCATGGCCCAGATCGCATCACTGTCCATGTATTTCAAATCCGTTTATCTTCCTGTATCATACGTTGTGCTGGCAAAGGGAGAATCTGTCGCATTCCTCGTCCTTGAGGCCCTGTCATACATATTCCTCGTCATATTTGTCATTGTGGGATATTCCTCATGCGGCCTTCTCGGAACAGGCATCGCTCTGTCGCTTTCAAACCTCCTCGACCTCATATTGGCCTTTCTTTATGCCGGTTTCCGCTATCGTTACTTCCCGTCGTCGCATGTGTTGAGGTATTCTTCAGTACAGATAGTTCTCGGTTTGTCTGCCTACGCCGTCACCTTTGTTTCAGACCTGTCGCTCTATTGTGTTCTGGGGACAACCGTGTGTCTTGCCAGTGCGGCCTATTCCATGCACATCCTGCGCCAGAAGACAACCCTGTGGGACGCACTGGTGAAACGTGTGGCAGGCAGGTTTGGCCGGAAGTGATATACCGGACGGCGTGTGCCGGTGGTATATGTATAATCAAAAGAAACATCCTTGTATCTGTCCGCCCAACATATTAATTCAATTGGCGGACAAATACAAGGATGTGTCCCTACAAGTTGCTGAACCCTATTTGGATTCTGCCGTTTCTTAGCCTTTCAGTGCGGCCAGCGACTCCTTGATCGCAGCAATCTTCTCCTCGCTGTCACTCATCTTCTTACGCTCCATCGCCACGACAGCTTCGGGCGCGTTGGCTACGAACTTCTCGTTTGAGAGCTTCTTCTTGATTCCGACGAGGAAGCCTTCGAGATGTTTCAGCTGGGCTTCGAGCTTGGCTATTTCAGCCTCGGTGTCAATCATGTCGCCCAGCGGCACGGCAAATTCGTCGGTGCCGACCATGAAAGCGGCGGCCGTAGTGTCCTTCTCCGTCACGACGTCGATAGCCGACAGATTGGCCATCTTCGTGATGACACTTGAATAAGCCTCATACTTGTTGGCGCCTACGGTCTGAAGCGTCAGAGCCTCTTTCGGGGCGATGTTCTTCTGATTGCGCACCGTGCGCACGCCGCTCACAATCTGCTTCACATTCTCGATGTCAGCCACAAGGCGCTCGTCATCCTCGGTCGGGGCGGCCACCTCCAGCTTGTCGCGCATGATAGACTCACCGTCGCGACGGTCGCAGATGTGCTGCCACAGCTCTTCGGTGATGAACGGCATGAACGGATGGAGCATCTTGAGGAGCGTCTCGAAGAACGTGATGGTCGCATCGTATGTCGTGCGGTCGATGGGCTGTCCGTATGCCGGCTTGACCATTTCGAGATACCAGCTGGAGAACTCGTCCCAGAACAGACGGTAGACAGCCATGAGCGCCTCTGAAATGCGGTATTTGCGGAACAGGTCGTCTACCTCGGCGTTGGTCTGCTTCAGCTTGGCCTCAAACCACCGTGTGGCCGTGGCGTTGGCTTCGGGCTGTGCGGCGTCGGCCACCTGCCATCCCTTGACAAGCCGGAAGGCGTTCCAGATCTTGTTGTTGAAGTTTCGTCCCTGTTCGCAGAGGCTTTCGTCGAAGAGAATGTCGTTTCCGGCCGGTGCGGAGAGCATCATACCCATGCGCACGCCGTCGGCTCCGTATTTGTCGATGAGCATCAGCGGGTCGGGCGAGTTGCCGAGACTCTTCGACATCTTGCGGCCCAGCTTGTCGCGGACGATGCCCGTGAAATAGACATGCTTGAAGGGGAACGTTCCGCGATATTCATATCCGGCCATGATCATTCGGGCTACCCAGAAGAAGATGATGTCCGGTCCGGTCACGAGGTCGCTCGTGGGATAGTAGTATCTGATTTCCTCGTTGTCGGGGTTGTTCACGCCGTCGAACACCGAGATGGGCCACAGCCATGACGAGAACCACGTGTCGAGACAGTCTTCGTCCTGAGCGAGGTCGGCGGCGGTCAGAGCCGGGTTCTTCTCCTGAGCCTTGGCCAAAGCCTCTTCGGCCGTGCGGGCCACGACGAGGTCGCGCTTTCCGTCGGCCGTCGTGAAATAGTATGCCGGTATGCGGTGGCCCCACCACAGCTGACGGCTGATGCACCAGTCCTTGATATTCTCCAGCCAGTGGCGGTAGGTGTTCTTGTATTTTGCGGGATAGAACTGAATCTCGTCAGTCATCACGGGGTCGAGTGACAGGTCGGCGAAGTGCTTCATCGAGAGGAACCACTGCGTCGAGAGCTTCGGCTCGATTGGCACGCCGGTACGCTCGGAGCATCCCACCTTATTATTATAGTCCTCGACCTTCTCCATCAGTCCGGCCTCCGTGAGGTCCTTTTCTATCTGACGGCGGACGTCCATGCGGTCCATGCCGACGTACATGCCGGCAGCCTCGCTGATGGTTCCGTTGTCGTTGAAGATGTCAATCGTCTCCAGGTTGTGCTTCAGACCGAGTGCATGGTCGTTGATGTCGTGTGCCGGCGTCACCTTCAGACAGCCCGTACCGAACTCAATGTCAACATAGTCGTCCTCGATGACGGGAATCTCGCGGCCCACCAGCGGCACGATTACGTGCTTGCCGCGCAGCCACTGGTTTTTCGGGTCATTGGGGTTGATGCACATGGCCGTGTCGCCCATGATGGTCTCGGGGCGTGTCGTGGCCACGATGGCGTATTTGCCGGGCTCTTCCTTCACCATGTAGCGCAGGTAGTAGAGCTTCGAGTGTTCCTCCTTATATATCACCTCCTCGTCTGACAGGGCCGTCTGTGCCTGCGGGTCCCAGTTGACCATGCGCACGCCGCGGTAGATGAGCCCCTTTTCGTAGAGGTCGCAGAAAACCTTGATGACACCCTCGGAGCGCTTCTCGTCCATCGTGAACGCCGTGCGGTCCCAGTCGCAGCTTGCTCCCAGACGGCGCAGCTGCTTGAGGATGATGCCTCCGTGTTCGTTGGTCCAGTCCCATGCGTGGCCGAGGAACTCGTCACGTGTCAGGTCGGTCTTCCTGATGCCCTGCTGTGCCAGCTTGTTCACAACCTTGGCCTCGGTGGCAATGGAGGCGTGGTCCGTTCCCGGAACCCAGCACGCGTTCTTGCCTTCCATTCTCGCACGGCGCACGAGAATATCCTGAATGGTGTTGTTGAGCATGTGGCCCATGTGGAGCACGCCCGTCACGTTTGGCGGCGGGATTACTATCGTGTAGGGTTCGCGACCGTCAGGCTTGCTGCTGAAGAGCTTGTTGTCAAGCCAATACTGATACCATTTCGACTCCACGGCTTGCGGGTCGTATTTGCTTGCTAATTCCATATAAATTATGTCGTTTTTATCTTATAATCGTATTGATGGTAATATAAAACGATGCAAAATTAATAAAAAACGATGAATATCAATTGGATTTGTGACGAAAAAACGATGACTGTTGGCGTATGAGTGTACGGGAGTCCATGGAGGGCGTTGTGGCTCGGAGCGGATACGAACGTCGTCAATGTGACTTCATGAACTGTTAAAAACTCGGAAGTATTCGGACAAATGCCTTCAAATCCTTGAAGAATTCAAAAATAAAAATCATTTGGCCGC
>USFX01000072.1 GCA_900553965.1 uncultured Prevotella sp. | reverse complement strand
TCTCTGCCGTTGAAGCTGACGACGCTGCGGAGAAATGACAGTGGTGGAGGCCGTTGGCTTGGCTTCCGATATGGCGTGCTTGTATTCCTGTTCTATCTTTCCTGCAAAGTGAAACAGGCTATATTGGTGAGTGAAACAGGCTGTTTTCATTACCAATATAGCCTATTTTACTCTGTAATATGACTCATATTGGTGAGTAAAACGAGTCATATTGGTCGGTAAAATGACTCATTTTACTTTGGCATGCCGTCCGTGCAGCAGGGCAATCCCGCGTGTTTTCAATTCTTCTTCAGCTAAAATTGCTCAATCCAGAAAAGAATTCTCGTAAAAATGTGAATATCTTTGAATTTATTTGTACTTTTGTTGTGTCATTCAGAATAGGACTTGTCTCATGCAGAGATTAAAAAGAGTCTTTCACGATATGACAGAATCCATGGCAAATTTTAGTCGCTATCAGATTCTTATAAAGAAAAATATAGAATATAGTGTGATGGTAATGATGGAATACTAATTAAAAAATAATAAAATTATGGACATTAAATTACAAAAAAGATTCACGGTATTAACAGCATTAGCCGTATTGTGTTTTGGACAAATCAAAGCTCAGACAACTCCGAAGTTTTCAGATTCAGCAAAAACAGGCGTCGTAAAAACGCCAAAAGGAGAATATAAGAATGTGCAGAGCGTTTTTCGGTTCACACCGACTAACTTGCCGAAACTTCAGACTGTAATAGCTAAGAAACTATATAATATAGCAAGTACGGATTTGGTAGATGCAGCCATAAAGAACATGCAGTCGATGGGAGAATACTATTCTCTCTCTGATTTCAGGAGCAGATACAATACATGCCCCTTTAAAGAACGGATGACTTATCACATAGAGAGGAAAGGATATGAGTCGGATACGTACATATCATATACTTATGCAATACAGTCGGTTGAATTGGATGAGAACCGGCGCGAGAAAGATATAGTCAGAAATGATAAGGGATCCATCACTTATGACCTTTTGAATGACAAAATAATTACCTTGAAAGATGTCTTTAGTGATGAAGCCTTAAGAATGTTGGGCGATGCATATTCACCGGATTTTGATGACATTATGGTTTTCTTGGATGAAAATACGATAATGTTGGGAAAACCAGAGAAACAAGGTAAGATAATGTCAATGACCATAACCAAAAACCTCAGGTTCTTTACAGAGGATTTCAGAAATAGGATTGTCGAAAGACGACCGGAACTGGTAAGAAAGAATACGGGTGCCGCACAGACGGAACCTGTTGATTTTGCAGATGAGATGCCATCTTTTCAGGGCGGATATTCTGCCATGCTTGAATTTATTGAAAAGAACATGAAATATCCCCAGCCGGCCTTGGAATATAATCTGCAAGGACGTATATTTGTCAGTTTTGTAGTCGAGCCAGACGGCTCTTTGACAGGAGTGAATGTTGTCAGAGGTGTTATGGCAGGAACGCTTGAAGATGAGGCAGTAAGGATAGTCAAGTCCATGCCCAAATGGAATCCCGGCAAAATAAATGGCCAACCGGTTAGAACCAATTATGAAATACCTGTAACATTCGCTTTATAAAACTACGGCATAATGTTATGTCAGGTTTGACAGGGGCTATCGGTATAATGGCTAAAGATTAAATAAACCGAGCCGAGGGTGTTGCAGAACCATAAAGTAGGGACGTGCCTTTGGCACGTTGACGTACTCAGTTGATATTCAATAAACATCGCAAAGCGATGTCCCTACATGTAGGGTAAATTATATAGTTCTTCAACATCCTCAGTTTTGCCGTAAATAAAGGCAAATCAGCTTTGTTCGGATGGTTGGGTATAGATGAAGCTCTCCGCTATTTTGCAGTCTGCAAGCAGTACGAAAAAGCCCCGGAACGTTCTTGTTCGGACGTTCCGGGGCTTTCTGTATGTTTTGGCCGGCTGTTGTCTGTGGTGTCTTAGCGGCGTAGGAGCCAGCGCAGGACGGCATAACCGCCGAAAATCTGTATCATTATGCCGGGCAGACCGAGGCTCATGTCCTGTATGGCCATGGCAGGACTGCCGGTCACGACCCATTCGAAGATGGAGCCGACAAGCTGATAGGCAACGACGGCGGCGGCCACGGAAAGGAGCGTCACCGTGCCGTGACGGCGACCGATGAGTGAGGCCGAGAAAGCCAGGGCTACCGACTTGACCGTGATGGGGAGCAGGGCGTGGGCCGGAGGCATGCCGAACAGGAGGTGGTTGACCATCGGGGAGAGTAGTGCGGTGAGCAGTCCGACCTGCCATCCGTATTTGCATGCGCTGATGAGGGTGAAGAAATAGATGGGCAGGAAGATCAGTCCGCCTTGCGGAATGGTGTGGCACAGTTGCGGCAGGATGATATTGCCGGCAACGAAGAGTGCTGCCATCAGGTATGTCCGGGTCTCGCGGTATGTCGGCGAGTAGAGTCTTACGGTTGTTTCCATTGTCTCTGTTGTTTTCGTTTTGAGTTATTGTTCTTTGTTATCGGCGATATTGCCGTTGCGTCAGATGCTTGCGGTTGTCATGATTGACGTCCGTGATAAGCACAAGGCATGTATGTCATAATCGCAAGTCACGTCTATGAACGTCACAAGTCATGTCCATCATTATTGCTTTCGGCGTCCGGACGTCTCCCGATGCTGCAGCATGCCGCTGTCTTGCCGCGCAGGAAGTCCTCCACTTTCCGGCGTATAACTTCGGGTTCATGCTCATCACGGCTCAGCTCTTCCATAGGACACCAGCCCGTTCCTGCACGGTTGATGATGTGGTGGGCAATGTTCGCATAGCTGACGGAGATGCCGTGGTCCTGAAGCATGGCTACGGCCGGCGCGCTGATATTGTCGGCGTAGACCCGGCTGACACCGCCGAGGACCATCAATGCGGCGGCTGCCTTGCCGACGACCTTGTCTGCAATGAAGGCACCGCGGAGCAGCTCCGGTTCGTTTTTCAGCGTCAGGAACAGGTCCATGATGCCGCGGCGGTGGAACGTTCTAACGTTGTTGCCTTGGGCAATCACGCATGAGCACTGTTCTGAGTGCAGACGTTCAATCAGTTTTTCCATCATATTTTAGTTATGAAAAATCACATTCTTTTGTTTGGAACATCCTATTTTATAGTTCGGATTGTTCCTTTCATCTTATTCTTGCAGTCCCTGTTTCAGACGTTCCACGTACCGGTCGATGATGCGGAGCTCGTGTGGAATGCGTATTCCCTGCGGGCAGTGGGACTCACATTGGCCGCAGCCGATGCAGTGGGCGGCCTGTCGCAGACGCGGGACACTGCGGTCAAGTCCTATCAGATATTCCCGGCGCAGCCGTTCGTAGTCCTCATCCTTGGTGTTGCGGGGCAGCCGTCCCTCGTTCTTACACTTGTTGTAGTGGACGAATATGGCCGGAATGTCAACGCCGTAGGGACATGGCATGCAGTATTTGCAGTCGTTGCAGGGTATCGTCTCCAGTCCGACAATCTTCTCGGCCACGTCGTGGAGGAAGTCGCTCTCCTCCTTGCTGACCGGTTCCAGCGGACAGTAGGTCAGCAGATTGTCCTTCAGATGCTCCATATAGGTCATTCCCGACAGCACCGTGAGCACTCCGTCGGGCGTGCCGGCGTAGCGGAAGGCCCACGACGCGACGCTCTGCTCGGGACGGCGGCGCTTCATCTCAACGGCCAGATACTGCGGGATGTTGGCCAGACGGCCGCCGAGGAGCGGCTCCATGATAACGGCCGGTATGCCGCGCTTGTGGAGTTCGGCATAGAGATAGACGGCGTCTGTGTTCCGCGGGTTAATCTCGTCGGCATATTCCCAGTCGAGATAGTTCAGCTCTATCTGTACGAAGTCCCACTTGTATTTGTCGTGGAGTGACAGCAGATAGTCAAACACGGCGACGTCACCATGATATGAGAATCCGAGGTTGCGTATTCTGCCGGCCCGGCGCTCCTCCACGAGGAAGTCGAGCATACCGTTGTCGAGATAGCGTCCGCGCAGTGCGTCCATGCCGCCCATGCCGATGCCGTGGAGCAGATAGTAGTCGATATAGTCTACTTGCAGCTCGCTGAACGACGCACGGTACATCTTCATCGACTCCTCGCGTGTCCATGTCTCGGGATTGAAGTTCGAGAGTTTTGTCGCCACATAGTAACTGTCGCGCGGATGGCGGCTCAGGGCGATGCCCGTGGAGCGCTCCGAAAGACCCTTGCAGTAGGCGGGAGACGTGTCGAAGTAGTTGACACCATGCTCCATGGCGTAGTCGACAAGCCTGTTGACCATCTCCTGATCAATCGGGGCTTCGCTCTCGCGTGCGGCGGCACCGTCGTCAGTGGGCAGCCGCATCATGCCGAAGCCGAGCAGCGACACCTGCTGGCCCGTCTTTGGGTTCTTGCGGTAGGTCATCTTGCCCACCGGCGGTTCTGTCTGACGGCTGTCGCCTGTCGTCATATCGTCTTTACGGCCGTTCTTACACCCCGTGAGTGCGGCGGCCGTGGCCATGGTTCCAGCTCCGAAGACCTGCAGGAACCTGCGCCGTGTCATATCTTTATTGTTGCTCATAGACTGTCATGAATGAATTGTTGGAGACTTAATGGTGTGTCAGATGGTTCTGTGAACCTCGTGACCTTCGACGTAGATGGCTGAGAACGGGCGGGCCGGACAAAGGTTTTCGCAGGCTCCGCATCCGATGCAGCGTGCCTCGTTGATGACCGGTATGCGCGGAGACTGGTCGTCGCCGGCCACTGAAGGAACCATCTCGATGGCTCCAGTGGGGCAGTGGCGGGCACAGTTGCCGCATTCCACGCCGTCCGTCAGCGGGATGCAGTTCTTCTTCACCCACACGGCGTGGCCTATCTGTATGGCCGATTTATCTGCCTTGGCGATATGACGGATGGCTCCTGTGGGGCATACCTCGGAGCAAGCCGTGCATTCCGGACGGCAGTAGCCGCGCTCGTATGACATCAGGGGCTGCATCAGTTTGGTCAGTTCGGTCGACGGCCGCAGCACTCCGTTGGGACACTTGGAGACGCAAAGCTGGCATCCGGTGCATCGTTTAGCGAGATTTCGGGCGCTAAGCGAACCGGGAGGGGTCAGCGGTGTCTGGCGTTCTGGAGCAACCTTGTCCTCAATCTTGGCCAGTCCGCCGTCCACCTTCTTCTTCTCCTGAGCCATTGCGGCAGTTGTCGCCATTGCCGTGGCGAGGAGGAAAGAGCGTTTGGTGAGGTCCGGTGTGGCGGAAGCCGTGGCTTCTGAATTGCGTTTCACGGCCTTGTCGCCGGTCTTCGGCTTGGCCTGATGACCGTAGGTGATGGCTCCGAAGCTGCATTTACCGATGCAATCGCCGCACACGACGCAGCGTGTCGCGTCGATGGCGTGGTTCTTCACGTCTATACATGAAGCCTTGCAGTAGCGTGCGCAGGACCCGCAGTTGCGGCAGAGGTCGGTGTCGATATGCACTTTCAGCCACGACAGGCGTGACAAAGCACCGAGCAATGTGCCGACGGGGCATATCGTGTTGCAGTATGTCCGGCCTCCGCGCCAAGCCAATATACATATTATAATAAAGGTGACGGCGGCGATGATGAGCGTCGGCATGCTCTTCACCCAGACGTCAACGGAATAGAACGCATAGCTGTCAATGCGCTCGGCGATGGCTGCCAGAGCGTTGTTTGCCAGTTGCCAGAGCGGCTGAAAGAGCGTCGCGGCTATGCGGCCATAGGCGCTGTAGGGCTCCAGCAGGGCCACAAGCGAGCCGATTCCGGCAACGAAAGCGGCCACCATGACGCCCAGCATGGTCCATCGGAGCCATGTCTTCGCCTTTGAATAAGTGTAGGGACGCTTGCGGCCGTGGTTGTGGAGCCATGAGACGATGTCCTGAAAGACGCCGAGCGGGCATATCACGGAGCAGTAGATGCGTCCGAAGATGAGCGTGAGCAGCAGCGGAACGAGGACTATTAGAGTGTTGGCCAGCAGCGCCGGCACGAGCTGGATGTGCGCCATCCAGTGCAGCCATCGGTGGATGGTGCCGGTAAAGTCGAGGAACAGCAGTGTGATGCCCGCGAAGAACACCACAGCCAGTGTGGTTCTAATCTTTCTTAACATGACTTATTTCTGTATTTGATAGTTTTCTTTTCTGCCCGTTGTCTTCACTATGAGTATGCTCAATTCGTAAAGCAGCCATATCGGCAGCGAGACGACGAACAGCGTGAAGACGTCTGTCGTCGGCGTTATGATGGCTGCGATGATGAGTATGGCTACGATGGCGTGACGCCGGTAGCGCGTCATCAGAGAGCCGTTGATGATTCCCATGCGTGCCAGAAGCCAGCTGACGACCGGAAGCTCGAACACTACGCCCATCACGAGGCTCATCGTTATGAGCGTGTCCATGTATGACTGGAGCGTGAGCATGTTGTCAACGTCGGCGCTCACCTGATATGTACCGAGGAAGCGGACTGTCAGCGGAAACACAAGAAAGTAGTTGAGCAGCGTTCCGGCCATGAACATGATGTAGGAACTGAACGTTATCCGCACGGCATATCGGCGCTCGTCGGCGTAGAGTGCCGGCGCTATGAAACCGAACATGGCGTACAGCACGTAAGGAGAGGCCATCAGCAGACCGGCATAGAGCGCGGTTTTTATATGAATCATGAACTGTTCGGTCAGTCCCGTATTCATCAGATGGAGTGCGAACGGCTCTGTTCCCAAAAGGCGGTAGGTTATGAAACTGCTTTCACGCGGTGCGAGGACGACATCGAAAAGCGTGTCTTTCATACAGAAAGCCACCACCGCCATGGCCGCAGTTATGAGGATTATGCGTATCAGGCAGGCCCGCAATTCGTCCAGATGGTCCCAGAATGTGGTCACACCGCCATCTCCGGCGCTCATTTTTCCTCAGGCCCGTCGCTCTTGGCCTCCTTCTTAGTTTCCTCAGCCGGGGCTTCGCCGCCCTGTCCGTTCATTCCGTCCTTAAAACTTTTGACTCCCTTGCCCAGTCCGTTCATCAGCTCGGGAATCTTCTTGCCGCCGAAGAGAAGCAATACTATAAGTGCGATGACAAGCACTTCCTGCATTCCAAGTCCAAACATATATTATTCTCTTTTTGTTTATTAATCGTTGAATGTAGCGTCGAGCGCAGACTTATCGTATGCAAAGATACGGCAAATCAGTCTCTGCATCATTATCATAATTACGGATTGAACAACCAAAATTACATGAATTGCCGTCCCGCTGTCGTCCAACCTTTTAGATATGCGCCGCCCACTGCGGTCCACGGGTCTCGATGATGTGGTCCAGCAGTCCCTCACAGGCATCTTCCAGCAGTTCGATGACAAGCTCGAAGCCGCGGTCGCCGCCGTAATATGGATCCGGCACGCAGTCGTGGCCATCGTGATGGCGGCAGAAGTCCGTCATCATCCTTATCTTCCGTCGTTCCTCGTCGGTGCGTGCCATTGCCATGGCGTCGTGGCGGTTCTCGCTGTCCATGACGATAATGAAGTCGAAGCAGGCCAGATCCTCACGGCGTATCTGCCGCGCACGGCTGCAGAAGTCATAGCCGTGAGCCTCGCCGTGGCTGCGCATTCGTCTGTCCGGAAGCTCTCCGGCATGCCACGGACCTATTCCGGCCGAATCAATTTCGATACAGTCGTCCAGCAGCCGCTCACGGACCAAGTGCTGCATGATGCCTTCCGCTGCGGGCGAACGGCATATATTTCCGAGGCAGACAAACAGTACGGATGTCTTCATGTCGTTCAAGCTGTTTTCTTCTTTCATATCAGTCCGTATTAAATAATCTATCAGTCTTTATTTAATAAGGTATCAGTCTATACCTATATAATAATCAGTCTATCTTCAAAAGATTCATTTTCACTTCATGTTCCGGTCGAACTTAATCAGCGTCAGACCGATTGCCGTCCATATCAGTTCCCTCAGCCGGACGAGCAGAGCCACGAATATTCCGGCGCTGGCCGTCATGGCGAGTCCCTTTGCCGACATGAGGAAACCGCCTTCGCGGCCGCCCAGTTGGAGCGGGAGGAAGAAGAGCATGTTCGCGAAGAGAGAAGTGAAGGCAAGGATGAGGATGCACTGGAGATAGTTGGCATCGGGCATGATGACCAGCAGGATGAAGAATATCTCAAGGGCGGAGACCACGCGGCATGCCAGTTCAAGGCCGACGGCCGTGACAAAGGTGCGCGGGTTCTGATTGTGGAGTTTGGCTATCTGACGGTCGATGCCGGCCAGCTGTTCCCGGTGGTTCTCGAAAAAGCGCTGTGCGCGGCGGCGGATGAGCGGGAAGTGGCTCACCAGACTCATACATCTTACCGTTATACCTTTCTTATATCCCTTGATGAAAAACCAAATAGCCGTGATGCAGAACGCGCCGACGGCTGTGAGCATGACGCCCATGGCCATGTTGACCTCCTGTATGAGGACATAGAGCACGATGGAGAGAAGCCAGAACCAGAAGTGTGAGAATATGTGGGTCATGGCGTAGAGTATGACCGATGACGACGCCCGCTCCGTTCCGATTTTCGGGGAGAGCGACATGATGCGGTAGGGTTCGCCTCCCATCAGTCCTCCCGGCGTGGCATAGTTGAGAGCGAAGCCGCTCACCGTAATCTTATACAGCCACCAGAAAGAGACCTTTTCGTTCTCGCTGTTGTTGCCGGATGCTTTCGTCGGTGTGTCACCATTGCCGTTCCCGTTTTCCGCCCCAGTACTTTGCGTCCGTTCCTGACTGCGTATGATGATATACCATGCTGCCGTATTGAACATATAGAGGAAGAACCAGAGGACGATTACGGCCAGAAACCAGTAACCCGCACGCTGCAACCCCGCCCAGACCTGGGCGAAGTCGAGCTGCGTGGTCATTATCAGCAGAACGGCGATACCGAAGATGAAGAAGCCGTTCTGATATTTCTTTTTCATTCTTCTGCTTTCCGGTTGTTAGTCTCAGATGGTGTTACGGCCGTTGTTTCCGCAGACTGACTGACGGAAGTCTGGGCGTTTTCCGTTGCCGGAGCGTTTCCGGCGTCCGGTCGTGACAGGCCGGCTGTAGTCTCGACAGCGTTGTCCGCCGGAGTCTTGCTGCCGCTGTCAGCTGGCGCAGGACTGCCGTTAGCAGCCGGTTTTGCATGACGCTCGTCGCGGACGGGCCTTCCTTCGCGTCTGAACTGGTCTTTGGGTCTGGGCATGGCAAACCTCGCTTTCTCGCTCTCGTCACGTTTCTCGTGATAGAGCTTGGGCAGAGGATTTTCCAGCGGTTCATCATAGCTGATACGGTTGCGGTAGACGTCGATTGCCGTATAGATGGCCTGACGGAACGAGCTGACGTCGGCAATGCCCTTTCCGGCTATGTCGTATGCCGTGCCGTGGTCGGGTGAGGTGCGCACGATGGGTAGTCCGGCCGTGAAGTTGACACCGTCTTCAATGGCGAGAGCCTTGAATGGGGCCAGTCCCTGGTCGTGATACATGGCCATCACGCCGTCGAACCTGTTGTACATACCGCTTCCGAAAAATCCGTCGGCGGGGTAGGGGCCGAACGCCTGAATGCCGGCAGCCTCCAGCTCCTCTATTGCCGGGATGATGGCCTCGCTCTCCTCAGAGCCTAAGAGACCGTTGTCGCCGGAATGGGGATTGAGCGCCAGCACGGCAATGCGGGGATTGTCGATGCGCAGGTCGCGCTTCAGACTTGTGTGGAACGTCTTTGTCTTTTCGACGATGGCTTCCTTCGTGATGGCTTTCGCCACGTCCTTTATGGGCAGATGGGTCGTCACCAGCGCCACGCGCAAGCTGCCGTTCATCAGAATCATCAGCGCTTTCTGACCCTCACCTACGCAGTTTTCAATGTATTCGGTGTGGCCGCAGAAGTGGAACTGGTCACTTTGAATGGTGTTCTTGTTGATCGGTGCCGTCACCAAAACGTCATAAAGACCGGAACGGTAGTCGGTCATGGCGCGGTCGAGAGCTTTCAGGGCTGCCTCGCCGGCTTCGGCAGAAGGCTGCCCAACTTCGATTTTTACCTCCTCGTCGAATGTCGCCAGCAGGTTCACGCGACCCTCCTGAGCTTCCTCGGCAGAGGAAATGATGCAGAAATTGGTCTGTAGGTCAAGCATTTTCCTGTGGTATGCGGCTGCCTTCGGTGAGCCGTAGATGATGGGAGTGCAGAGTTCGAGCATCCCCGGTTCCTCAAAAGTCTTCAGAATGACCTCATAGCCGATTCCGTTGGTATCTCCGTGCGTGATTGCCACGCGGATAAGTTTATCTTCCATAAAAGCTGTTATTTTAGTGTATATAGTGCAGCGTCAGGCTGCTGGTTAAGTTTACGTTCTTCTTTCCGGCGCCGGCGCCGGCATTAGGGCGCCATCAGCGCTCCCCGTTCCTGTGGGCCGTGGACAGCAGACCGCACGCGGCGAAGATGTCCTGGCCGCGGCTGGCGCGTATCGTGGTGAACACGCCGTGCTGCGTCAGATAGTCGCGCATGGCCTCCATCCTTCCGTCATCCGTCGTGTGGAGGTCGACGCCGGGTATGGCATGGAAGCGGATGAGGTTTATCCGGCACTCCAGTCCGCTCACCAGACGGATTATCTCGCGGGCGTGGGCCATCGTGTCGTTGAGTCCGTCGAACACGATATATTCAAACGAAATGCGCCGCTGGTGCGTGAAATCATACTGACGGAGCAGTTCGACGACATCCTTTATCGGCATCTGGCGTTCCGCCGGCATCAGCTGCAGACGCTGTTCGTGGAGCGGCGAGTGCATGCTGATGGCCACGTGGCAGTCGCTTTCGTCGAGAAAGCGCTTCAGCTTGTTCTTCACGCCAACGCTGCTGACCGTGATGCGCTTCGGGCTCCATCCGTATCCGTAGTCGGCCGTGAGCACCTCGGTGGCCCGGAGGACATTGTCGAGATTGTCCATCGGCTCACCCTGCCCCATGAAGACGACGTTGGTCAGCCGCTCGCGCTCGGGCAGGGAGTAGATCTGATTGAGAATGTCGGCGGCGGTCAGGTTGCCCTCGAAGCCCTGCTTGCCCGTCTGACAGAACAGACAGTTCATCTTGCAGCCCACCTGTGACGATACGCACAGCGTGGCGCGCTCGCCGTCGGGGATGAACACGGTTTCGACAAACTTTCCGCCGGCCGTCGGAAATAGATATTTGACCGTTCCGTCGACCGACCTCTGACAGTCGGCCGGCTCCATCGCTCCCACCGTGCATACTTCTTCGAGCCGCGCCCGGTTGGCTTTCGACAGATTGGTCATCTCGCCGATGGTCCTCACGTGGCCGGCATAAATCCACCGCGCTATCTGTCCCGCCGTAAATCCGGGCATGCCGAGACGGCCGGTGACAAACTCCTTCATCTCGCCGACGGTCATGCCGAGAAGCACTTTCTTACTGCTATCCATTGTCTGTTCAAATCTTTATAATCTGCAAATTTACTGTAAATCGGGCTAAAAACAAAATAAATTACCGATAAACAGATAAAATGAGTACCTTTGCAGCCTCAAAGCAAGATTGGAGAACATGGTGAAAGAGAAAGAAATATTCAACCGCGCCCGGCTTCTTCTAGGCGACGGCGTGATGGATGAGATGGCCCGTGTGCGTGTGATAGTCTTCGGAGTGGGCGGTGTCGGGTCGTGGTGTGCCGAGAGCCTTGTGCGCTCCGGAGTGCGCCATCTGACCATTGTCGACAGCGACCGCGTCTGCGTCACGAACATCAACCGCCAGCTCATGGCCACCACCGAGACCGTCGGACAGGTCAAGGTCGACGCCCTGCGCGACCATCTGCTGACGGTCAGCCCGTCGGCGGAGATTGACGCCCGCTGCGAGGTCTTCACGGAGGCCACGGCGGAGAGCTTCCGGCTTGACGACTACGACTATATCGTCGACGCCATCGACTCGCTCAGCGACAAGATGCTGCTCATTGAGATGGCCACGCGGACGCGCGCCCGTTTCTTCTCCTCGATGGGGGCGGCACTCAAAATAGACCCGACGCGCGTCCGGGTGGCCGAATTCTGGCGCGTCGAAGGCTGTCCGTTGGCCCGCTCGCTGCGTCAGAGGTTCAAGAAAGCGCAGCGCCGTCCTGTCCGCAAGTTCCTCTGCGTCTACAGCGACGAACGGCCGGAGAACAAGCCCGCCG
>USFX01000071.1 GCA_900553965.1 uncultured Prevotella sp. | reverse complement strand
ACCGCCTTCTTGGCCGTCAGGAGGGCGAGGACATGGACCTCATCACCTACGTCACTGACCGCGCCGGCCACGACCTTCGCTACGCCATCGACTCCTCCAAGCTCCAGCGCGAACTCGGGTGGGAGCCCAGTCTACAGTTCGAGGAGGGCATAGAGAAGACCGTCCGCTGGTATCTGGAGCATCAGGAGTGGATGGACAACATCACGAGTGGCGAGTATGAGAAGTTTTATGAGAGCATGTATGGGAATAGATAAGCCATCTGTTGAGACGGCGTCGGGCGACGTGGAGCGGAGGGTCTATGACTTTCTTGACGCCCACGGTGTCACTTACGAGGCGCTGCGGCATGAAGCGGCGTTCACGATGGAGGAATGTGCGGCCGTGGAGGAGCGCATCGGGGCGCCTGTCTGCAAGAACCTTTTCCTTTGCAACAGGCAGTAGACACAGTTCTATCTGCTGATGCTGCCCGGCGACAAGGTGTTCAAGACCAAATATCTGTCGTCCGAGCTGGGGTGTGCCCGGCTGTCTTTTGCCGGTGAAAGTCACATGGTGGAGCTGCTCGGCATACATCCCGGGGCCGTATCGCCGATGGGACTGATGAACGACAGTGAAGGCAAAGTGCTGCTTGTCGTTGACCGTGACTTGCTGTCGTCGGAGTTTCTCGGTTGCCATCCATGTGTGAACACGGCCACGCTGAAGCTGCGGATGGACGATCTGCTCGGCAAGGTCGTGCCCGCGACGGGTCATGAATACCGGATTGTGGATTTGAAGACAGACTGACGTAAAATAAATACGGTTTGTTAATATTATGAATCAAAGAAAAAAAGGTGGCTATCTGATGGCCACCTTTTTATTGTTGTTGATGTAATGTCCGCGTCGGAGAGGTCTCTCCGGAAGCCTCATGCCGCTGACGGTGTACCAGTCGCCAGACCGGGAGAGGCCGGAGACCTCCCGGATGCCGGACGCATCGGCCGCAAAATTCTTCATCTCGTATAACGCCGGCATCGCCTTGCCGGTGTTGCTGTTGAAGAGCGGGGCATACCACCAGTTGTTCCGGTGGGTGGTCTCCCACGGATAAGCGTTGTACTCCATCCACCACCAGAACAGTCCGGTCACGGCGCGGTGGCGGTTGAGCATGGTGATAAGGTCGCGGGTGAACTGCCGCTGACCTTCTTCAGTGGCGTCGTAGGCTGGAGTATATTCATTGTCGGTGGGCAGCCAGGAGTAGGGAGCGCCGACCTCGACCACCATGATCTGCTTGTCGGCGTATTTCGTTTCGAGGGTGCTGATGGCCGTTTCGAGAGTGCCGATGGTGTTGTGCCAGATGGGGTAGTAGCTAAGACCTATTATGTCGTAGTCCACACCGGCCTTTTCCATCATGTCATAGAAGTTGGTCATCACGCTCACCTGTGCGGCCCGCTCGGTGTGCAGGATGATTTTGGCCTGCGGACACACCTCGCGGCAAGCCTTGCCGGCCTGTTTCAGCAGGTCGGTGAAGCGTGTCCAGTTGGCGGCCGGGCTGTTGGTGAAACACTTCTTGAGCTGTGACTCGTCGGCCTGATATGCTCCCCAAAGCATTCCGAAGCTGATTTCGTTGCCCGTCTGAATCATATCCGGTTCGGCACCGGCGGCCTTCAGTGCGGTGAGACATTCCTTGGTGTACTCGTAGATTTTGGTCTGCAATCCGTCGTCGGATAACTGCGTCCAGTCGGCCGGAGTCCACTGCTTGGCCGGGTCGGCCCATGTGTCGCTGTAGTGGAAGTCGAGCATAAAGCTGAGACCGGCCTCCTTGATGCGCTTGCCCAGTGCCGTCACGTATTCGAGGTCCTGACAGGCATTCGCATCCTTGTCCGTCCCGTCATATTTCTCCGGTGCGACGAACAGTCGGACGCGCATGGCGTTCATGCCTCCTTCCTGCTTGAAGAAGGGGAGAAGGTCGTCAATGGGTCGTCCGTCCTTGTCGAGATATTGGGCGCCCCAAGCCTCGTTGGTGGGCAGCAGGGAGATGTCGCCGCCCACATATTTGTCCTGTGCCGAAGCGGCAACAGCATTGCCCATGATGAGCAATGCTGTTGCCAGAATATTCCTGATGTTCTTTTTCATGATTTGTCTGTTATCTGATGACGTGTTTCTTGCCTTGGTGGATGTACAGTCCGCGGTTTGCGGGACGCCTGTCATAGCGTCTTCCGCTGATGTCATACCACCCGCTGTCGTCTTGGGATGTCCCGATGGCCGGCGCATGGATGCCGCTGGTCATGTCCTTGGTCACATCGCTGATGGTATGTTTGCCGTTGCTCATGGTGGTGGAAATCTCGAAGTAGGCGGTCTTGCTGACTCCGGTCTTGTCCACTGTCTGCGGCGAGCCGGTTCCGGTGCTGAACACGAAGTTCACGAGGTCGTTCTTGCTGTCGATGTAGAATTCCTTGACGTACCATGTCCGGCCGTTGACAGTCTCCGTGGCGGTTATCCTGTCGCCCGGCCATGCGGCGGAACTGTTCTTGCTGTTGGTGCCCCACGAATAGAAATTGATGTTTTTCCAGCTGACCTTGTCCGTGCAGACGTAGACCTTGAAGGAGTAAGGCTCGAACGCCTTGATGGCATATTCCTTTGTCGTCATGCCTGTCACCTTGCCTCCTGTCAGCAGAGCCACCTTCAGGGTGCAGGCTTTATCGATTCTGACAGCGGTGCCGCTGCTCACCTGCTGGCTGCTCGCCGTGGGGGCGGTGCCGTCGAGAGTGTAGACCAGCTTTGCGCCGGCGTCTTCACTCACAGCCGTCAGCGTGACGTCAAACGCCCCGTCGTATGTTCCCGAAGGCTTGTCGGCCCATGCCGTCTCGGAATTCTTTGTGAGGAAATAAGCGTAGTGGCTTCCACTCAGGATGCGGGTGTAGTTGTTCGGAACGGAGAATTTCGTTTCGTCGCCGACGGCAACCATGAGCCGCTTGTTGCCCTCGCCCTTGGCGAATGTCTGGCAGTAGGCCGTGTTGGAGAGATAGGACCCGAAGTCGCTCGTGTTGGTGATGCCGGCCAGTTTGCGGGCTTCAATCATGCTCTTCAGCTCCTGCTCGTATGCCCTCCAGTGGGGCTGGAAGATGCAGGGCGTGCCGGGCATGGCCAAAAGGTAGGCATTTGCGGCGAGGATATACGGTTCGTTGATTGGGTCTTTGGTGTTATACTGTCCGTCGGGCACACCGCGGTCCTGTATGTCGTGGTTCTCGACGAAGGTGACGGCGTAGCGTCGGAAGTTGGCGTCGTGCATCAGCGTCTTGTGATTGTTGAGCTGTTGCCAGTTGTTTTGATTGATGGCGTCGGTCATGGCGTAGTGGAACTGGAAGTCAAAGGCGGCGCTCTTGTATCCGGTCGCCTTTATCCATGATGATGTTTCCGACACGCCGCTCCAGTGTTCGCCGACGGAATATCCGATGCCGGCCGCGTCGTTGTAGTCGGCCACGTGACTGCCGTCGAAGCCTTTCACCATGTCATAGCGGAATCCCTCATAGCCGAGGTCGTCTTTCAGATACTTGACGTAGGCCTTGATGATGCGCTGGACGTTCTCACTCTTGTGGTCGAGGTCGCGGCCCCCGGAGAAGTCTTCGCCCTCGTCGTTGTTTGGACTGAGGCTGACGCCTTGGGTGTTGGCCTGCTTCAGCGTGGCGCCGCCGTCATCGTTCCGGCAGATGTCGGTGCTCTTGAACTGATATGTCACGCCTTTATAGGTCTCGGCAGGGAAGTCGAACCATCCGTCCGTCTGGTGATGGTTGACAACCACATCGGCCATCGTCCTGATACCGTTCTCCTTGAAGGTTCTGATCATGGAGCGCAGCTCGGCCTCGGTTCCGAAGCTGGAATCGTGCTGGAAATAGCAGTAGGGCATGTAGCCCATCACCTGCGTCGTCTCCAGACACTTGCCGCTTTGCGGTACCCATACAAAGTCGATGAATCCTTTCATGTCGGCGGCCTGTGATTCGAGTATGGACCATTGCGAATAGTCGTAGCTGTCCCATGAGAACCCTTGCAGCATGACTCCGCCATACTGTGCCGGCCATCCCTGTGCCTGTATGCTGATTGTTGCGAAGAGTGCAACAATGAGCGAGTAAAATCTCCTCATGTCTTAAGTTTTAGTTATTAAATTAGTTCTGTTGACAAAGATACACTATTATTTGTTATGTTGTCCGTATCTTGTCGCAAATCCGTGGAATAATGGTGTGCAAACGATTGCATCCGGCTGGCACGACGCTTGAACGCCTCCGGAAATGTTACATGAGTCGCGTAACAACATCGAAAAGGGCGGCAAGGAACACCGTGTGGTATCCTTGCCGCCCTGAAATTCGCAGTAATACGAATTCTTTCGGGATTATTTTGGCTCAATAGTGCACATCGCCTTGCCCGGACAATTCGGATAGATGGCGACGTGATATGTTCCGGCCTCAACCGGGATGTTGTCACCGTCAATGGTCAGGTTGGCCTTGTCGCCGCCCCAGTTGATGGTCCATGCGTCATTGGCGCGGAACTTGAATGTTCCTGTGGTGAAGGTCAAGTCACCTTCCCAGCAGCGGTTGTCCTTGTTGTACGTGAGCGGAGTGCTTGCGTCCCATCCGTTGGCGGTCGCGTCACCGATAACACCGATTGTCGTGATGGGAGTCACCGTGATGGTCTTGCTGACCAGACTAGCCTCAAGCATGCAGTAGCCTTCGCTGACGCCTTCGGGGAGATTCATGTTTGCGGCGTCACCGGCAGTGGAGAAATCCTTGCCGTAGTTGGGGCCGTCCCAGTTCTGCTGCGAGCAGAGCTTGAACTCGTTGCCGAGCCACATGAAGCCCTTGTAGTTGCCGTCGAAAGCCGGTGAGGAAATGGCGTCGTTCTGTGCCCATCCGTTTCCGGAACCTGCGACGTAGAGATATTCCTGGAAGTTGATGAGCTCGACGACGTATGTGCCTTCCATCATGTTCAGCGTCACCTTCACGAAGCGTGCCTCACCGGGATGAACCTTCAGCGAACCTTCGTCGGTAAGCTCGTTGCGGCGTGCCAGATATCCGGTCTCGCCGAGAGTGACGTTGCCGTTGCCTTCCTTGATACCGAACACCATGCTCCAGTCGTTGGCTGCCACGGTCTTGTCGTCGGTGATGGCGAACCAGATGTCACCTTCGTTGTTGATGCACGAAGCGTCGAACATCACGGTGAATATCGGGTCGTCGTAGACATTCTTGTCGCTGTGGGTGAACGGCAGAGTGGTGCAGGTGGGGTCCCATGCCGACGGCTGACCGATGATGTAGTAGTGGTCGGAGATGTCGGGAGCGGTGAGCTTGGCCTTGATGGCGAACTCGCCCGACGTGGCCGTCTTGACGGTTGTCGTCTTGTTTGCAATCCACTGCTCGACGGTGGCGGTCATCGTGCGCTCAACGGGAGCCTTGCCGAAGTTGTCCTCGACATACTTCCTCAGGTCGGCTGCCGCCATCTCGCCGTCGGCTGTCAGGTCGTAGCTCGACAAGCCGATGTTCAGCCGGTATGTTGTCTTTGAGTAGGCAGCGTCGGTGGCTGTCGGAGCCACGACATTGCAGACTTTCACGTTCTGCTGCTCTTCGGCTATTGTGGCAAAGTCGATGAGAGGGACTTCTGAAACGCTGCCGTTGCCGAATGTTATTGCCTCTGTTCCCGGGTTGGCCTGCGGCTGTGCCCAGTCTGTGTAGTCGTCATCCGAGCATGAAGCGACGGTGGCGAGGAAGGCAAATCCGAATAATATTTTCTTAATCATAACAATCTGTTTTTATTTAATTACTTTAAGATGAAACGGTAGTAGCCGGTGATGTCGTTGAGGATGATGAGGTATTTGCCCGCAGTCTCAATCGCGATGTTGTCACCGTTTTGCGTGCCGTATCCGTAGAAGCCGTCGCTGATGGGAGTAGCCGGGCCGCCGATGTTGAAGTCCCAGTCGCCCTGATTGAACTTGACGCCGCCTGCCGGAAGCTCCATCTCAATCCACCAGTCGTGGTTGTCGGCGCCAGCAACCGTTGTCACAGGCTTCATCGGGGTGTCTTGTGCCCATCCGTTGAAGTCGCCGAGGATATACATCTGTGCTTTCGGAGTGACATTTCCTTCATACGGTTCGACCTTCAGCTCGTGCTTGGCGGTGTTCAGGGTTACGGTGTAGTATCCCGGTGCCATGGTGATATTGCCCGAGCCACCGTCGTTCTCGACAAAGTCGCTGCCGTTCGAACCCCACTGGTGATCCCAGTCGCCGGGAGCTTTCTTGAGCTTGAAGCCGTTGCCGGCGAGATAGCCCGTCCAGACAAATTCGCCGTCGCCGGTCTTCTTGTCGAACTCATAGTCCTTCTGCGGCTGCATCGGGAAGAGGCTTGTCGGCACGTCATCGGCCCAGTTGCCGTCTGCGATGTCACCACCGATGAGATACCACCAGTTCGGGTCGGCATCCTTCAGTTCTATATAATAAGGTATGGCGCTAATCTTGACCACGTTTGACACTACTTCGCCAAAAGTGTTCATTCCGGCGTCAAGCACGGCTGACTTCAGTCGGATGCTGAGCTCCACCTTTTCCGGAACCGCGCCCTCTTCCCAAGCGTTGAGCTGCTGCAGGGCTTTGGCGATGGAAACCATCGGGACGGTTGTCTTACATTCTGTCGTTGTCTCTTCGAGAGTGAAGAAGTCGGCACCAGTGTTGTCTTCCGCAGTGATGTCGAAAGCCTTGTTGAACGTTCCTTTTGTTGACACCTGAACATAGTATGTGGCAATGACAGGAGCATTGTCGGCCGTATATTGCGGCTGTGACCATGTGAGGTCGATGCTTTCCGTGCGCTCCATGTCAACAGTGCCGTTGACAACGGACGGAGTGTTGAGCTGGAACCCGGTCGGCTGCAGCAGTGTCGGGTTTGAGTCCTGGTCGTCGTTGCAGGAAACCATCATGAGAGCTCCTGCCGCGAGCAGCATTATGTTTGAAAATATCTTGTTCATATTCTAATTGCATTTAATAGATTAATAACCCGGATTCTGTTTGAGGTTCTTGTTGACATTGATATCGTCATCAGGCAATGCGAAGATATTTCTTGTCTCACTGAAGCTGACACCGTTGGGGTCGCCACCTTTCCACTCCCATTTGTAGTCGCTGCTGCCTCCATAATATCCGTAGCGCACGAGGTCGGTGCGGCGGTGGCCCTCATAATAGAGTTCGCGGGCGCGCTCGTCAAGAATCTGGTTGAGCGAGAACTGGTTCATCGTCGTTGCATGGGCGCGGGTGCGGAGCTTGTTGAGATAGCCCGTACCGGTGGCTGTCGTCATACCGCCGTTAAGCCGTGCGTCAGCCTCTGCGGCGATGAGATAGGCCTCTGCCGAGCGCATGAGGAAGAAGTCGGCGTCCGGACACTTCGGGTCGTGTTGCGCGCCGCCGTCGGAATAGGAGTTGCGGAACTTTCCGACCGAATAGCCGCTTGCAAACTCTGTCGGCGTTGAGACGACGAGCTCGCGGCCTTTGCCGTAGAAGAGAGCGCGGTCGTCACCGGCTGCCGCCACCATGTCCTCAATATTGACCGTAGGGGCATCGGAGTTGGGGAAGAACTTGCTGAGCAGCACGCTGCGGGCGCGGTTTCCTGACCACGGGTCACCGCAGCTGGCGTCAGCGGCGTCGGTCTCCATATCCGCTTTCCAAGTAGACGATATGAGGAAGTATGTGCATCCGTAGGCAGTGGTGACAGCTCCGTCGTTGAGTAGCGGGAGGACAGCCTCTACCGAAGCTCCGTTCTCGCCGTTGTCACCCATGAAGAGCATCTGGTAGGCCGTCCACTTGCCCTTGCCCGTGGTCCAGAGCTTGTGCGGACCGTTGATAACCTTCTCGGCATATTCCTTGGCTTCGGCCCAGCGCTCCTGACCTGTGTAGACCTTGGCGTTGAGGTACATGCGTGCGAGGAGCAGGTTGGCTGCATCCTGATCGGCACGTCCGTAGCCGTCGGCCTTTGAGCTTGTGCGTGCTACGGGAGCCTGCATCTTTGCGAGACAGCCGTCGCCCGTGGTCTCACCGATAACCGTAGACGGGTCGTCCATGGCGTTGACCGTTACGGCCTTGCCGAGGAGCTCGCCCTCAATCCATCTGAACAGGTCGGCGCGTGCAATCTGATGGGCGTTGGTCGCAGAAAGCTCCAAAGCGAAGGGCACGTTGCCGTAGAGATCCATCAGATAGTAGTAATAGAGCGCGCGGAGGAAACGGATTTCGGCCGTGCGGGTCTCATCCATGCCGCCACACACGTCAAGATAGTGGTTGCAGTAGTTGATGCCGGCGAAGATACGATAGTAGAAACCTTTCAGCATCGGATGGGCCGCCGTGTTCTGGTTGAAGTTGAAATTGGGAATGCCGGGGTCACCCCAAGCGCAGATAGACTCGTCGGTGCCCAGTTCCTGAGCGTTGAACAGCTGGCGGACAAATCCTGTCGTACCGCCGTCAAGGCCGTCGATGTCGCAGTCGCCGTCCTTACCGCCCTGTCCGGCGAGCACCATGTTGGCGTAGCACTTGGTGTAGAGTGCCGGCTCGTCGGGAACCATAATCGAGCTTGGGTCGATAGGTGTGACGTCCAAGTCGTTGACGCATGATGTCAATCCTGCCGTGAGCATGAGAGCTGCCACAGGAAGTATGTTATTCAAATATTTCAGTTTCATATTCATAGATCTTTTAATGAGTTATCAGAAGTTGAGGTTGAGTCCTAACTGCATTGTGAACGGACGCGGATAGATGTAGTTGTCTATACCACCGGAAACCTCCGGGTCGATGCCGTCATATTTGGTGATGGTAAAGACGTTGGTGGCAGCGAGGAAGATGCGGCCCGAGAATCCCTTATACACTTCGTTGCCGAACAGGTTTTCGAAAGAGTAGCCCAGCGTGATGTTGTCACACTTCAGGAAGCTCGCGTTCTGAACGAAATAGTCGGAGATGACCTTGTCGTATGTCACCCATCCGTTGGCAAGAGACGATGGAGTGATGTTCTGCAGATAGGCGAACGAGGAGTCGTATCTCTTCTCCACATTGACGTATCCGGCCTGAGCGTCATTGAAGACGTAGTTGTCGAAGCTCGCGCGGAGAGAGAAGCCGAAGTCCCAGTTCTTGTATTGGAGGCGTGAGCTGAGGCCGGCGGTCCAGGGAGCTGCCGGGCTCTTGTAGAAGTAGCGGTCGTCGTCGGTGATTTTTCCGTCGGCGTTGCGGTCGACATAGATACCCTCAATAGGTTTGCCCGCTTCGTCGTAGACCTGCTGGAAGACGTAGAACGAGTTTGCCGGATGGCCTACGGAGTGAGCCTGTACGAGGTTACCTTTACCTGCCGATATGCCGCCGGTCATGACGACGGCTGCGTCGCCAGTGAGTTCGGTGATTTCGTTCTTGTTGTATGTGGCGTTGGCCGTGACCTCCCATCTCCAGTTCTTTGATTGGATGGGGCGCACGGTGAGTGACATCTCGACACCGCTGTTCTCGAGTGAACCGATGTTTGAAGTCACCTGATTTCGGAAGTTGGAGCCTGTAGCGACTGTAGCCGTGTTGATGAGGTCGGTCGTCTTACGGAAGTAGTAGTCGACGCTACCGCTGATGCGGTTGTTGAGGAAGCTGAAGTCGAGACCGGCGTTCCATGTCTCGGTCGTCTCCCACGAAAGGTTTTCGTTGTAGGCGTCAGGGCGATAGAGCAGACCGCTGTCGTTGACGCCGTTGATCGGGTAGCGTCCGTTGACGTTGGTTGTGTTGACGTTGTAGGAAGCGAAGTAGTTGTAGTTTCCGATGCCGTCCTGCTGTCCGGTCTTACCCCAGCCGAGGCGGAGCTTCAGTTCCGACAGTGCCTTGACGTTCTTGAGGAAGGCTTCTTCGTTGATTTTCCATCCGAGGGCTACTGACGGGAATGTTGCCCAATGCTCCTTGAAGCGTGACGAACCGTCGCGGCGTACGGTGGCGGTGAGCATGTAGCGGTCGAAGGCTATGTAGTTGGCGCGGCCGTAGAAGCTGACGAGATAGCTCTCCTGCTTCCACTCGCTCTTCGACTCGTTGTAGAGGGTTCCGATTTTGTCGGTCTCTGTGTTGGTTTCCGGATAGATGCCGGCGTAGTGGGAGTTGCCCCAATACTTGTTGTGCGACCACTCGTAACCGCCCATTATGTCGAAGTGCTGTGTCTTGGCGAAGTCCTTGTAGTACTGTGCGTATGCGCTGTATGTAAGGTTGTATTTGCTTTCCTTCGTAAATCCTTCGTTGCCGTAGTAGAAGTTCGACGGTCCCCACGGAGCGTATGTCGTTTTCTGGTCGCCGTTGGACCAGTCGCCGGATAAGTTCATGTGGAGGCGGAGGTCCTCAAAGCCGTGGATCTGATAGTCAACCTCGACGTTTCCCATGTAGTCGCGTGAGTTTGCCCTGTCGTCCTTTTCGTTGAGCATGGCCACGGGATTGGAAGAGGCGTTTTTGTTGGGCATGAGCGGATAGTTGGGGTCGTTCAGCGTCGAACCTGAAGTCATCCAGCTGAAATAGCCGAAGGTATTGTTGAACTGCTCATCCTTGCTATATACAGGCTGTGTCGGGTCCATGCGTGCGGCATGGCTGATGGCGTCGGTATTGGCATAACGGTTGCGGGCGTACATGGCCTTACCGTTGATGTTGAACTTCAGATGGTCCTTGAAGAACGACGGATTGAGTGTCACGCTGGCTGTCGCGCGCTGGAAGCCGCTGGTCTTCAGGATACCGTCCTGATTTGTGTATCCCACGGACACGCGATAGGGCATGTTGGCGATGCCGCCCGAGACGGTGAGGTTGTGGTCGTGGCTGACGGCCGTGCGGAAGATTTCGTCCTGCCAGTCGGTGTTGGCCGTGCCGAGAAGTGCGGCAGCGTCGGAGTCCTCGCCGTAATAGCTCTTCACGAACTCGCGGTATTGGTTGGCGTCGAGCATGTCGAGAGTCTTGGTCTTTGTCGAGATGGACACGCTTCCGTTGTAGCTCACCTGCGGAGCCATGTTCTTGCGTCCTTTCTTGGTCGTGATGATGATGACACCGTTAGAACCACGGCTACCGTAGATGGCGGTGGCGGAGGCGTCCTTCAGCACGGTGAAGCTTTCGATATCGTTGGGGTTGACCATTGACAGCGGATTGGCAAGTCCTTTCACACCCTGATTGTCCATGGCAAGACCGTCGATGACAATCAGCGGGTCGTTGGAGGCGTTGAGCGACGAGCCGCCACGGATGCGGATTGTGGCGCCGCCGCCGGGAGTACCGCCGCCGCTTGTGACATTGACACCGGCAATCTTACCCTGTATCATGTCCTGGGCGTTGGTGATGAGACCGTGGTTCTTTTCGTCAGGCTTGATGGCTGTGACCGAACCGGTCAGGTCGTTCTTCTTTGCCTGACCATAACCGATGACAACGACTTCGTTCAGGGCGTTGTCGTCGTCTTTCATGATGATGGCCATGTTGTTTGTCGCTTTCATGGTCTGGGCGGCCATGCCCAGATAGGTGAACGTCAGTTCCGTGCCGGGTGCGGCATTGATGGAGAAGTTACCGTCAATGTCGGTAATGCCGAGGGCCTTACCGTTGGCTGTGATGGTAGCGCCCATGACAGGCTCACCGGAAGCATCTTTTACGTGTCCCTTGATTGCATTTGACTGCGCAAAGGAACTTGCAGCAAGGAGAAGACCTCCTGCGAGGGTCAGTGTCCTTAGGGGCAATTTGAATTTTACCTGCTTCATCGTTGTTTTGGTTTTAAGTTAATAATTATTGTTTTCTTTTGTTATTGTCGTTATTGTTGCGGCGATTTTTCCGGCTTGTTTTAGGTCATCGGGCATGATGTATATATTAAGGTGAGACATGGGCTTCGCGCCCGTATCTTGATTTTTCTAACCGCAAAAGTAGTTTGTTTTGTCATTCCGTGTGCTTTTATTGATTAAAATCAGTTATTTTAATAGTGCAAACGATTGCACTGCCGGACGCGGAAACGGGCTTTCTTAAACGCATGGATTTTTCAAAGGCATTTTAAACGCAAAGACGCAGAGATTATTAATAATAAGTAGTTTATGTTTTGAACACAGAGACACGGAGACACAGAGGACAATAAAGCTCCGTGTCTCTGTGTCTCCGTGTTCTTTAAATATTAAAATCTTTGCGTCTTTAATAATAAGTAGTTTATGTTTTGAACACAGAGACACGGAGACACAGA
>USFX01000070.1 GCA_900553965.1 uncultured Prevotella sp. | reverse complement strand
TGCTGCCATTCTGCGCCGGCGTCGCCTTGGCCCGCCTGACGCCTCCCGACGCCTTCAGCCGCATCACCCGCAGCCACTGGCTCATGATTGCCGTCCTCTCGTCGGCGCTCACCCTCGCCCTCTGCTTCAACTTCCAGACATGGCTGTGGGCTCCCGTGGCCGTCATCCTGACCTCAGTCGCCGTCATAAAGATGCTGCCCGCCACTGTCCTCCGGCCTCTGATATGGACCGGCGCAATCTCCGCCGCCATGTTCGTCACCCACCCCATCCTCCGCAAGATATTCATCCCCATCTCCCGCCACGGCGACATCTACGACGGACTGCTGCTCTATGTCGTCACAGCCGTGACCGTGGCGTGGCTGCTCGAAAAGCTGGTCTTTGGAAGTAAGAGGTAAGAGTGATGAGTGAAGAGGTATGATTACTCTTGTTGCATGACCCACTGACCCATTTCCCATAGCTCACATTGATCCCATAACCCTATTAAACTCCTATTAATTCCATAACTCCAATGACCAACCGTCCCATAGATTTCTCCGACCTCAGCCGCCACCGCGGCTCCCTCATGGGCATCGCCATGCTCATGGTTGTCCTCTTTCATGTCGGCGGCATGCGCCACGACAACATCTGGTGGTGTATCAGCCGATGCGGCAACATCGGCGTGGACATGTTCCTTTTCCTCAGCGGAATAGGCCTGTGGTTCGCGTGGACGAAAAAAAGTAAGAGTGCAGAGTGCAGAGTGAAGAGGTATGATTACTCTTATGAAAAGGGAGCCTCCGCCGAACAATCTCCATCCGTTCCCACCAATAATCAATCAGATAAGAGTAATCATACCTCTTCACTCTGCGCTCTGCATTCTTCACTCTTCACTTTCTACCTCCGCCGCTACCTCCGTATCTACCCCGCGTGGCTCATCATAGCCTGTCTCTACTACATCCCGCGCTACGCCGACGGCCGTCTCAGCCTCACCGACACCTTGCTCAGCATCACCGTCAACTGGGGATTCTGGGAGCATGACGAGCTGACCTTCTGGTTCATTCCCGCCATAATGATGCTCTACACCGTTGCTCCGGCCTATATGGAGCTCATCCGCCGCCGGCCGGTATGGCGCTGGCTGCCCGTGGCGGCGATGCTGCTGTGCATGCTCGTGCGCTACTGGATGCCGCTCTACCACGCTGTCGGCCATCTGGAGATATTCTTCAGCCGCATCCCCATCTTCCTTCTCGGCGTCAACGCCGGCCTGTGGGTGAAGGAGCGGCGCACCTTTGAGCCGTCCGCCATGTGGCTCCTGTTGATCTTCGCCATGTCCGCCCTTGTCTGCATCAACTTCGAGGACGGACTGCGCGGCCGTTTCCCGCTCTTCCTCGAACGCATGGCCTACATCCCGCTGACCGTGTCCATGCTCCTCCTGCTCTGCCGGCTGCTCAGCGCCGCCCCCGCGTGGCTCTGCCGTTCCCTTTCGTTCTTCGGGAGCATCAGCCTTGAGGTCTACCTCATCCACTATCAGTTCATTCTCGTGAACATCCGTCAGTGGCAGCTGGGCTACTGGCTCACCGCCGCCGTCCTCATCGCCCTCTCCGCCGCAGCAGCATGGCTCCTCCACAAAGCCATCGACATCATCACCCGACCACTGCATAAGGCGCTGGACCAAGCATCCCATTAATCCCATTGTTCTCATTAATTCCATTTCTCCCATAATTCCCATAACTCCCATAAAAGCAAACTCCCATGACCACCATCGCCAGTTTCCTCAAAATCCTCCGTCCCCACCAGTGGGTCAAGAACCTCTTCGTCTTCATCCCGATGTTCTTCGGCGGCAGTCTCCTCGACACCTCCGACATCCTCGCCTCGTTCATAACCTTCCTCGCCTTCAGCCTCACGGCCTCCTCCGTCTATTGTCTCAACGACATCATTGACGCCGATGCCGACCGCCGCCATCCTGCCAAATGCCATCGTCCGATAGCTTCCGGAGCCGTCTCGCGGGCACAAGGCTACATCCTCATGGCCACGACACTGGCCGGCGGCATTGCCACAACACAGCTGCTGCCGCAATGCCGCATGGAGGTCATGACCGTCATCGGCTCCTACTATATCATCAACATGGCATACTGTACGTGGCTCAAGCACCACGCCATCATCGATGTCTGCACGATAGCCTTCGGTTTCGTCCTCCGCATCATCGCCGGAGGCGTCGCCACGGAGATTGCCCTGAGCCAATGGATAGTCCTCATGACCTTCCTGCTGACCCTCTTCCTTTCGCTGGCCAAGCGCCGCGACGACGTCCTGCGCATGGAGGCCACCGGCGAGGCACCGCGTAAGAACACCGGCCGCTACAACCTGACGTTCATCAATCAGGCCATAACCATCACCGCCGCCGTGACCATCGTCTGCTATATCATGTATACCGTATCACCAGACGTCGTCAGCACCTACCGCACCAAACACCTCTATCTGACCAGCATCTTCGTCATCATCGGCCTACTCCGCTATCTCCAGATTGCAATGGTGGACCAGAAGTCCGGCGACCCGACCAAAATCGTACTGCGCGACCACGTCACCCAGCTCATCATCGCCTGTTGGGGACTGTCCTTCCTCATACTGATATACTTCTGATTATGTTTAAACGCAAAGGCGCAAAGAGTTTTTAAAGACAGAAGAACAGACCTTCGCGTCCTTGCATCTAAATAAAACTTCACGTCTCTGCGTCTTTGCGTTGAAAAAACTCCAGCGCCTCCGCGTTTTAAAAAGCATACTATACAAAACTTATAATATTAATTAAATTCCCAGGCCCGAACCTCACAGGCACCCTCCCCCTTGGGGAGGGCCGGGGTGAGGCCCACATCCACAATGAACATCCATGCTTTCGACTTCGACGGTACCCTCACCACCCGCGACACCCTGATAGAGTTCATCCGATACGCCTGCGGTACCCGCGCCTTCCTCCTCGGCTTCCTGCGCCACGCCCCGCTACTGGTACTGATGAAGCTCCACCTCTACCCCAACTACCGCGCCAAGCAGCGTATCTTCTCCCATTTCTTCCGCGGCATGTCCATCGACCGTTTCGACGCCCTCTGCGCCAATTTTGCCCGCGCCAACCGTCACCTGCTGCGTCCCGGAGGCCTCGA
This sequence comes from uncultured Prevotella sp., assembly GCA_900553965.1. GTDB lineage: Bacteria > Bacteroidota > Bacteroidia > Bacteroidales > Bacteroidaceae > Prevotella. Next base: position 9,059 of record USFX01000070.1, on the reverse strand, counting down.
CGCCCTCCGCTCAGCCATCAACCGCGGCGACACCGTTGTCATCGTCAGCGCAAGCGTCGACCGTTGGGTCATCCCATTCTTCACCGGCATTGCCGATACAATTACATCGTCCCAATCACTCCCATTCTCCACTTCACTTCCATCTACCTCACCCCGTCTGACCGTCATCGGCACATCTGTCGAGACCTCCGCCGGTCGTCTGACGGGCCGTTTCTCCACCGCCAACTGCTACGGCGCGGAGAAAGTCCGCCGTCTGCTTGCCCTCTATCCCGACCGCGCCAACTACCACCTGACCGCCTACGGCGACAGCCGTGGCGACCGTGAATTGTTAGCCTTGGCCGACAAAGCCCACTACAAACCCTTCCGCCACTGACTTATCAACACAAAGAGGCACATAATGTCAGTAATATATGCAATATTGGTTGGTAATACAAACTGTATTACCAACCAATATTGCTCATTTTTACATTCCCATACGGATACATCAAGATAGTGTTCATCCAAATTCCAGCCTGTCGGGCCGGTGGTTGACCTGCTGTTCCTTCGGAATATGCTTTTCGAGAACGGGGTAATGGTCGTGCAGATAGGCTTCGAGGTCGTATGGCGCGGCCACCGTCAGCGGGCCGAGGGTCACCATGCGCGGATGGTCCACATGGTCGCGCAGGACACGTTCCGACGGCGTAACGATGTTCTTGCAGTAGCGCGTCGGCCGGCCATTGAACATCGTCTGGACCATCGTCAGCAGACGGAAAATCGCGCGCTTCGGCAGCAGCGTGTTAATGATGCGGGTTATGAGACAGGGGATGAAACCGCGCGGATGAGGCTCCGGCAGCGAGCAGCGCCCGCACCAGCGCCACTGCCATATCTCCTTAGCTATGAAGCAGGCGTTGAAGAAACCCATCGCGTTGTATTGCAGCTTCTCCAGCATGCGGTTCTCCGGGATGTTGTCGAACGGGAAGATGTCGACGTAGATGCCGTGGTGCATCGGGATGTCCTTGACGAGGCCCTCGGTGAAGAGTGTCCCGTTCTTTCTGACCTTGGCGAAGAAGAACGGAACACGCTCGTCCGTCTTGAACCACTGCAGGAAATACCGCTCGCCCAGCTCGGCGGGAGCCTCTGCGAGGAAACGCTCGTAGTTGTCGCGGGTCATGCCGATGTCGATGTCGTCGTCCCACGGGAGTATGCGGTCCCAGAAGAAAGCGCCGATGCCGGTGCCGCCGATGATGAAATAGCGTATGCCGAGCTTGTCGCAGACGCGCACGACCTCTGCCAATATCTCATAGAGAGTGTCGTGAAGCCGCGAAAGTTCGTCGTCAGTATATTGTCGTATCATAATGTCTTTTGTGTTTTTACATTCCATTCTATGCCGCCCGCGCCGTCCGTCATCGCGTCCTCCTCATCCCGCCGGGCGTCAATCATGTCCATCAGACGGTCGCTGCGGCCCGTCACAGTCTTGCGGCAGAACATCTTTCCGGAGGCCACAAGCGCCGGGAAATCTTCCTCGGTGAGTATCTTTATCACGGGGTTGTAGTCTATGTACGTCAGCGGCGTAAGCTCGGCCAGCGACCGGTAGTTGTCCTCGGTGAGGATGCAGCGCGGTGCAAACTCATTGCTGTTGAAGGCGAAGGTCTGGAGGAAAGTCTCCGCCGGGCAGAAGCTCGTGGCGAAATAGCGCCGCAGGGCCTTGTCCGTGTCCCATGCGGTCAGCGCGGCGGCGGCCAGCCGTGGCGTTATGGCCCACCATGCCGCCCCTTTGTGGAGTGTGTAGCGGCGTCCGCCGGCCCGGAATGTCAGCGGTTTTTTCACTCCCACTGCCTTCAGGACCTTTCTCGCGGCCACCCTCATGCGGCTTCCGAGCGACCCCGGCGCCAACCGGCGGTCACCGAACAGGCGATATTCGGTGTATATCTCGGCGTGACGCCCCTGTCCCTCCATGCTTATTCCCTGAAGAAACTCGCGGCCGGCGGCCTCGGAGAAGAACCGCTCCATGCGGCTGTTGTCCCACAGCGGATAGTCCATGCCGCTCATGCTGATGAGATAGTCGGGACGGACGGAGTCGCCGAGTGCACTGCGTAGCAGCTCCATCTGATATTCAACCTCGTTGATGCTGCCCCAGACGACATCCGTCCTGCGCTCAAGAAACGTCACCGACGGATTTTCGCCGAGCAGCCGGACGAAGGGTTCGATGTCGGCCTTGCGGTCTATATGGACATGAAAACGTGAACCGGAGGGCAGGCTGAGGATGAGCCGCCGGAGGTGTTCCGGGTCTGTGTGGGCTGATATGAGAAAGGCAAGGGTCATGTTTTTCTTATTTTAGACAACAAAAAATCGGTGCAATCGGCAAGTATCCGGACACGTGCCACGCGCATCACACCATAATATAGTGCTGCGGCCACGACTACGCGCACCGCCAGTATCACCCATAGCGGGCCTATCCACGCCGTGGCGGCACCCGTGGCGGCCATCACTCCCGCCGCCGCGAGGGCGAAGGGAACGGTGTCGGCGAGGAACATGCGGAGGCCGTAGCCCGTCAGCCGTGCCGTCAGCCTGTGCCAGACGAAGAGCCAGATGACGTTGAGTGCCGAGTGGCCGATGACCATAGCCCTTAGTCCGAGCGGCCAGATGATCACCATGAGAGCGATCTGGGCCACTCCGAGGGCCAGCGTTCCGTACATATATGTCCCCGAACGGCCCTTGCTGATGATGGTGTTCGACAGCAACGTGCACATCGGCATCACCGCGCCGCCAATGCACAAAATCTGAAGCAGGCGCGCACTGGGCAGCCACAGCTCCTTGATGGTCAGCAGGATGAACTCCTCGGCCACCAGCGCGAAGCCGAAAAGAAGCGGGAAAGAGATGAAGGCCGTGAAGCGCATCATCTTCCGGAGCACCTTCAGCTGACGGCCGTCCTCGCCGTTCAGTCCGACAAGGACTGGCTGGGCAACCTGCTGGACCATGCCCTGGACGAGGCTGAAGCACTTGAAATTCCACTGGTACGCCTGGTTGTAGTAGCCTGTTTCGACGGTTGAGAAATGGTGGCCCAGCAGGATGTTGAGCACGTTGGTATTGATATGGGTGAGGATTGTCGTCGCGAGAATCTTGCAACTGAAACGGAACATGCGCCTGACAGGGCCGAAATCGATGTCAAGCGACGGCCGCCACGGGGAATAGTGCCACTGCATCAGCATGTTCACGCCTACGAAGACAAGTCCCTGGGTGGCCAGCGACCAGTAGGCCATGTCCATCAGCGCCATCGTGACGCCCGTCAGACAGGACAGCACGACGGCCGTCATGCCGGACTTGGCCTGTTCCTTGACCATGAGGTTCTTGAAGAGATAGGCCGACTGGGCAGTGCCGAAAGACGACAGGACGATGGCTAAAAAGGCGTAGCGGCATAGCGGTATAAGGCTTTCCGTGCGATAGAAAGCGGCGATGAGTGGCGCACAGAAGAAGAGAATGATATAAAGCGAAAGGGCGACGATGATGTTGAACCAGAACACGGAGTTGTAGTCGCGGTGCCCGGGAGACTTCATGTTGGCCAGCGCGGCCGTGAATCCGCTGTTCTGAAGGGCCGTGGCGATAAGCGTGAAGATGCTTATCATGGCCGTCATGCCATAGTCGGAAGGCGTCAGGAGACGTCCGAGGATGATGCCGAAGACGAGTCCCAGCAGCTGCTGGACACCGTTGTTCAACCCGCCCCAGAACATTCCTTTCTCAGTTTTTTCCCTCAGTGACTCCATCGCGTGGTATTCCGTTCTGATTAAAAAATAGGAACCGAAGGGAGCGCGCGGCTCCCCTCAATTCCTATATATATTCCATTTTCATCAGCAGACCTTGCTTCCGGGCTTCACCCCGCGCAGGATTGACGTCACGCTGAGGCTTCCGTCGAAGTTCTCGGCCGAGAGAATCATGCCTTGACTCTCTATACCCATGAGCTTGCGGGGCGGGAAGTTGGCGATGAAGAGCACGTCCTTGCCGATGAGCTCTTCGGGTTCGTAGAACTTGGCGATGCCGCTGACGATGGTGCGGTCAGTTCCCGAGCCGTCGTCGATGGTGAACTTGAGCAGCTTGTTGGCCTTCTTGACTTTCTCGCAGTGCTTGATGTGGCCGACGCGGATGTCGAGTTTCTCGAAGTCCTCGAACGTCACGGGAGCCTTTATGGGGTCTGCCTTGTATGCTGCGGCGGCGTTGGCCTTCTTGGCTTCTTCGAGTTTGTTGAGCTGGAAGGCGATGGCCTCGTCTTCAATCTTCTCGAAGAGCAGTTCCGGTTCGGCCAACTGGTGGCCCGGACGGAGCAGTTCGGTGCTGCCGAGGCTGTCCCACTCAAACTTCTCGACGTTGAGCATGCGGCGCAGACGGGCGCTGCTGAACGGCAGGAACGGTTCGAAGGCGATGGCGAGATTGGCCACGAGCTGGAGCGAGATATAGAGAATGGTCTCGACGCGCTTGGGGTCGGTCTTCCACACCTTCCACGGTTCACACTCCGTGATGTAGCGGTTGCCGATGCGGGCGAGGTTCATGGCCTCCTTGAGGGCCTCGCGGAACTTGAAGACATCGAGGTTTTCCTCGACGCGCGCCTTTACGTCCTTAAACTCGTCGAGCGTCGCGCGGTCCGTGTCGGTCAGTTCGCCGCACTCCGGAACGACTCCCGCCCAATACTTCTTCGTGAGCTGGAGCGCACGGTTGACAAAGTTGCCGTAGACTGCGACCAGCTCGTTGTTGTTGCGGTCCTGAAAGTCCCGCCACGTGAAGTTGTTGTCCTTGGTCTCCGGGGCGTTGGCCGTGAGGACATAGCGCATGACGTCCTGCTTGCCCGGCATGTCCTCGAGATATTCGTGAAGCCATACGGCCCAGTTGCGTGAGGTCGAGATTTTGTCGTTCTCCAGATTGAGGAATTCGTTGGCCGGCACGTTCTCGGGCAGGATATAGCCGCCGTGGGCCTTGAGCATGGTGGGGAAGACGATGCAGTGGAAGACGATGTTGTCCTTGCCGATGAAGTGGATGAGGCGCGTCTCGGGGTCCTTCCACCACTTATCCCACGTGTCGGGCAGGAGCTCCTTGGTATTGGATATATATCCGATGGGGGCGTCAAACCAGACGTAGAGCACCTTTCCCTCGCCGCCTTCGACGGGCACTGGTATGCCCCAGTCGAGGTCGCGGGTCATGGCGCGGGGCTGGAGGTCGAGGTCGAGCCAGCTCTTGCACTGTCCGTAGACGTTGGGACGCCACTCCTTGTGGCCGTCGAGAATCCACTCCTTGAGCCACTGCTGATATTCGTTGAGCGGCAGATACCAGTTCTTGGTCTTCTTCAGCACGGGTGCGGAGCCGCTGATGGCTGACTGCGGATTGATGAGTTCGGTCGGGTCGAGGTCGCTGCCGCATTTCTCACACTGGTCGCCATAAGCCTTGGGGTTGTGGCAGTGGGGACATTCGCCCGTGATATATCTGTCTGCGAGGAACTGTCGGGCCTCTTCGTCGTAGTACTGCTCCGACACCTGCTCGATGAGCTTGCCGTCGTCATAGAGCTTCTTGAAGAAGTCGGAGGCCAGTTTGCTGTGTGTCTCCGAAGTCGTGCGGCTGTAGATGTCAAACGAGATGCCGAAGTCCTCGAAGCTCTTCTTGATGATCGAGTGGTAGCGGTCGACGACGTCCTGGGGTGTGATGCCTTCCTTGCGGGCGCGGATGGTAATTGGCACACCGTGCTCGTCGCTTCCGCAGATGAAGATGACGTCCTGTCCCTTGAGCCTCAGATAACGTACGTAGATGTCCGCAGGCACGTAGACTCCAGCGAGATGGCCGATGTGAACACCGCCGTTGGCATACGGCAATGCCGCCGTGACGGTGGTGCGCTTGTATTGTTTCTGTTCCATTTCGTTCGGTTTATATATTGATTTCGTATGCTTTATATCGTGATTTTGTATGCCTTATATAATCGGTCCGACCGGATTATATTACGGTTTCAACCGCTTATATATATTAATAAGGTGCAAAGTTAGCATAATTTGAGGACAAAACCAATTCAGAATTATAAATTATGAATTATAATTTCCAAATTATTGAAGTTTCGGACGTTCGAATCATGTGCATCCGTAAATGGCACATCCGTAAATGTGCAAACGTAAATGGCCCCACTTTTTTGCGGTTTTGAGCACCCTTGATGGAAGGCCTGCCATTCCATGCTGCAAAAGAATCTGTATCAACGGTTTGAACGGACTCTTGATGCACCTCTTAAATATATCCCTGCCGCTTCAGTTCGTCGGCTACGTTCGTCAGCTCGTCGTACCACTCCTGTCCGAAGCGGCGCACGAGCGGGCCTTCCAGAAAGCGGTAGACGGGCAACGAGAGTTCACGGCCACGGGCCACGGCGGCACGGCAGACATTCCAGCGGTGATAGTTAAGACCGACGGTTCCGTTGCTCATCGTCACTTCGCGGATGGGATATAGCGCGCAGCTGATTGGTTTCTGAAAGCGTGTGCGGCCGTCGCGCCACGCCTTCTCCAAGGCACAGAGGCAGCAACTGCCCTCGTGACACGTAAAGACGCAGTCGCGGCCGTTCACGATGCTCGTCACCAGCGCGCCCTCCACGTCGGTATAAGCCACGCCCTGACGGTCGATCACGGCCTGAGCCTGCGCCGTCAATTCGGGCCACACTGTGTCGAGAGCATCCTCTATGGCAGCCACTTCGTCGAGAGTAACAGGCGCACCGGCATCGCCCTCAACGCAACATTCGCCGTGACAAGCGTCAAGGTCACAGCAAAAACATTCTGTCAGTATATCTGCGGAGACAAGCACTCCGCCTACTTCGATTATCGAAAGCATATATTTTTTGTTTTTAAGGAGTTATCGCGGGCATAGCCCTCTCAGAAGTTAACTCCTAATAAAAGCCCTACCACTCTATCGGCTCCATGCCGTTGTTGCGGAGATACATGTTTGTCTGCGAGAAATGGTGGTTTCCGAACCACCCGCCGCGATTTGCCGACAGCGGTGAGGGATGGACGGACTGGAGCACGAGATGGCGGCCGGAGTCAATCAGCGACGCCTTGCTGCGGGCATATCCGCCCCAAAGGATGAACACCAGATGGTCGCGGTCGGTCGACAGGGCACGTATGGCGGCATCGGTGAACTCCTCCCATCCGTGGCGCTGATGGCTCGCAGCCTGATGCGCCCTGACGGTCAGCGTGGCGTTGAGCAGAAGCACGCCCTGCTCAGCCCATCGGGTGAGGTTGCCCGACGTGGGGATGGGAGTACCTGTGTCGTCGTGTATCTCGCGGAAGATATTGACCAGCGAGGGCGGCGGCTGAACACCGTCACAGACGGAGAAGCACAGACCGTGAGCCTGTCCCGGCTCATGATATGGGTCCTGACCTATGATGACCACCTTGACACGGTCGAAAGGACACAGATTGAAGGCGTTGAAAACCAGCGCCGCCGGCGGATAACACGTGCCGCGCCTGTATTCGTCACGCACGAAATCGGTGAGTTCCTTGAAATACGGCTTCTCAAACTCACCCCCGATATGCTGCCGCCACGATTCTTCTATTTTTACGTTCATATATTCTCTGGGTTTCTGATGATTGTCGCTAAGTGACGCAAAGTTAGATATTTATTCCCGATTATCAAAACATTTCACGCCACAACAACCTCAAAACCGGCTCAAAACATTGCGATAACGGATTTTCAGCCGCCAAAATTTGCAGATGAACAGAACATTACGTATATTTGCAGGTATAAAGAAAGGACATAAGTATGAGCAACGCTATTACATTACAGCAGTCTGTGCTGGCCGACGTAGTCGCATTAATGGAAGACAAAGACGCCATGAAAAGCCTCCGCAAGTTTCTTGATGAACTTATACAGGAGAAAGGAATGCAGGAGACCGTAAACAACATACGTGAACGTATGGAAGAATTTCGCATGGCAAGAGATGGAGAAGACAAACAATAAACCAAATTAGGCCAGCCCTACGATGAAACACATTAGCCGCAATGGCGCAAAGAACAATACTTATAGGTTATGTTCCTTGCGCCTTTGCGGCTTTTTATGTCTTATTTTGCATCTTCGGAGACTACGCTCTCACCTGTCCGTCGCCCTCGATAAGCCACTTATATGTCGTTATCTCTTCGAGTCCCATCGGGCCGCGCGGGCCGAGCTTCTGCGTGCTGATACCTATTTCGGCGCCCAATCCGAACTGCGCGCCGTCGGTAAAGCTCGTCGGAGCGTTCACATAGACGCAGGCGGCGTCCACCTGAGCCTGAAAACAGCGGGCAGCGGCGGAGTCCTCGGTCACGATGCTCTCGCTGTGACCGGAGCCGTAACGGTTGATGTGGGCGATAGCGGCATCCAACGAATCGACCGTGCGGATGGCCATCTTATAGTCCATGAACTCCGTGCCGTAGCTCTCTTCCGTCGCCGGAAGCAGCAGTTCCGCGGGATAAGCACCGCACAGAGCCTCGCGTGCGGCCTCATCGGCATATATCGTGACGTTCTTTTCGGCCAAAGGCTGGCAGAGCGACGGCAGGTCGGAGAGGCGGCTGCGGTGGACAATGAGGCAGTCGAGGGCGTTGCATACGCTCACACGCCGTGTCTTGGCGTTGCAGATGATGCGACTTCCCTTCGTCGTATCGCCGGCCTCATCGAAGTATGTGCTCACCACTCCGGCACCAGTCTCTATCACCGGCACGCGGGCCGTATCTCTCACGAAATCAATCAACCGGCGGCCGCCGCGCGGAATGCATAGGTCGATATAGCCTACGGCCGACAGCAGCGCCGCCGTAGCCTCATGCGTGGCGGGCAGCAGCGTCACGGTGGTAGTGTCGATGCCATATCGCCGCAACACTTCGTGTATCACCGCGACACCGGCACGGTTTGACCCGTCGGCATCACGGCCGCCCTTCAGTACACAGGCGTTGCCGCTCTTGAAGCACAGCGCGAAGACATCGAAGGTGACGTTAGGCCGCGCCTCATATATCATTCCTATCACGCCAAACGGCACGCTAACCTTCTTCAGCCTCAACCCGTTCTCCAGCGTGCGCTCCGTGAGCGTCCGCCCGAGCGGCGAC
>USFX01000069.1 GCA_900553965.1 uncultured Prevotella sp. | reverse complement strand
TTTAGCCGATGGACTCGAAATACTGTAGCGGGATGGAGTCGGCCACACCGCCGTCGAGCAGCCGGAGACCGTCGAGCTCGACGATGCGCGAGACGACGGGCATGGACGCCGAGGCGCGCACCCAGTCGAAAAACTCATGTCCGCTGCGGTCACATCTTTTATATACGGCGCGTCCCGTGTCGACGTCCGTGCATACGAGATGGAACTCCATCGGATTGCGCTCGAAGGTCTCGCCGTCGAAGATGTCATGCTCCGTCGGCACGGTATGGTAGGCGAACTCGGCATTGAAGATGTCGCCCGTGGTGAGCAGCGAGCGCAGGCTGCAGTAGCGCTTGTCGCGGGCAAAGCGCATGTTGTAGCGCAAGGCGCGTCCTGGCTGGTTCGACTTGTAGTTGCATCCGAAGGCGGCACCCGCGGATACGCCGATGATGCCGTCGGGCGCGATGCCCTGTTCCATCATCACGTCGAGTATGCCGGCGGTGAACATGCCGCGCATGGCTCCGCCTTCGAGGACGAGGCCCCGTCTGATATGCTTGTCTGTGTTCATGATTCGGTTCTGATGTGTCGTTATGCTATTCGTGGTGATACGGCTCTCCGCGGATTATGGTGCACGCCCGGTATATCTGTTCGGTGAAGATAAGGCGCACCATCTGGTGGGAGAAGGTCATCCGGGACAGCGAGATCTTCTCGTTGGCCCTGTCGTAGATGCGTCCGGAAAAGCCGTAAGGGCCTCCGATGATGAAGACGAGGCGTCTGGCCGTGTTGCGCTTCTGTTCGAGCCATCCGGCAAACTCCACGCTCCGGAACTCGCGGCCGTGCTCGTCCATGAGCACGACGGTGTCGGAGGGCTGGAGCTGTCGGGCTATGAGGTCGCCCTCCATCTGCTTCTGCTGCTCCTCGGTGAGGTTCTTCGTGTTCTTTAGCTCCGGTATGGTGACGATCTCGAACGGCATGTAGTGGCCGATGCGCTCGGTATAGTCGTTGATGCCGGCGGCAAAATGCTTGTCGGCGGTCCTTCCTACGAGTATCAGTATGGTCTTCATTTCTCCTGTCCGTCTTCGTTCTTCCTGTCCGTATATTCATGCTTGCGCTTCGGGTTCATGGGGAACCAGCCTTTCATGACCCGTTTTTTCTGGTCGAAAAGCTCGCCGATGGACCACAGACACGACGCCCCGAAGACGCCGAGGATTGACGAGACCATGATGTTCTCGACGAAGAGGGCGGTCGTCACGGTTGCTATGCCGGCGAGGAGAAAGACCCACCACAGGCGGGTGCCGGTATAATATTCTGTCTTGATGACCACGGGATGGAATATCCCGATGATGAGAAATGTGCTGATAGCGATGATTATTCCAGTGAAATACATATTGATATGCTTGTCTTGATATGTCGGTATGCGGGATTATATGCGTTCTCTCGTCGCCCGGAATCCCTCGATGTTGATGTAGCGGCGCGCCATCATGAGCCTGTAGACACCGCGCATCCATAACGGACTCAGCAGTGTTGAGCATAGTCCGATGACGGTGAGGACGGCAAAGGCGGTCGTGTCGCCGAGGATGGTGGTCAGAAGCGTGACGGCCGCCATGGGGAGCACGACGACGAACAGAAGTATCAGCATCGGACGCAGGGCGTCGCTTGTTGTCTTGCTGAAGATGTTTGAGTTTAGGGGGAGTGTCTGGCGGTTGTATGCTGCCAGACAGAAAAGTGCCGGATACTGTATTCCGGTGACGGTGAAGACGTATGCCGGCATCATCATCGGTGGGAACTTACCGCTGATGACCGTCGGAATGAGAATGATGACGGGGAGCAGCAGCACGGCGCAGAAAAGATAGTATTTGGCCCGGAGCATGGTCAGGATGTTCTCCTTGTGGACCATGAGCAGGTCTATGTAGTTCCCTTCCGGTCCCATCATGTTGCTGAGGTTGCTTATGCCGATGATGGCGAAGCAGTAGAGACAGATCATGCTGTCGTCATATCCGATCTCTTCTGTGGCCGTGACGGTTATCATGGCACAGAAAATGACGATGAGCAGGAGGCTTTGCAGAAAGCGGTTGCGCAGGGATTTGTTGCGCATGATGCTCTTGATTTCCAGTTTTATGTACTCGCCGACGAGGCCGTAGCGGTTGAAGAGTGTCTCTTTCGGGAGCGATTTGATACGGATGTCGGATTTGCGGGCCGCCGTCATGTATGATGTGCGGGATATGATTCGGATGTCGGCGTAGAACAGGAGTGCGGCTGCGGCAACGCAGAAGATAGCTGCCACAGGTGAGGAGCCGTACTCGCTGAGCGTCAGAAACGCGTTCTCGTAGCCGATGACATAACCGGCCGCTGCGCCGATGGCGATGGTTCCAACGGGAAGAAGCCACCAAAGGACGTTGATTGCGGCCAGGGTGCGCACGCCGAGATAGCAAAGGCAGTTGGCGAGCATCAGTGTCTGACAGATGAAGAGAATAGCGATGGCTGTCGTGGTTGTCGTTCCTCCGCAGACGGTAATGACCGTATAGGGGAGGAACAGGCAGAGCCAGATGGAGTTTGAGGGGCTCAGCAGAGACGACCACAGGTAGCTGCTGATGACGTCAGAGCGTCTGACGGGAAGAAGGAGGTAGGGACGGAGGAATACGGACGGTGTCTGTTGCATGCTGAGCCGCATGGCGAAGTCGATAAGAAGTACGAACGGCATGATGCAGACGATGGTGAACGTGTTGTCTCCGGCTGCGGCAAGGCCGGTCATGACACCGACAGCGATGAGGTAGATACAGGCTATGCCCATGCCGATGAGCGTGAAGACTCTCGCCGCCGTATTGGTCTCGGAGAGTATGCTTCGGCTGTTTCTCTTTCTGATATTGTTGAGCAACAGTATGAACAGCTGCAGTTTTGTCATTGGTGGGCTCTCTTGTCTTATCTTAAATCAATGATTTCGGCGTCCGGATATGACTTGGGATTGAAACGGAACTGGCTGTCACTGAGTGACGCTTTTTTGAAGTTGCTTATCGTTATGGTGCTCCACTTGCCGCCACGCAGCATCTTCACTTGCGAAGGGACGTAGGAAGACTTGTTCACGTTGATGTACATTTTCTGTATCTTGCGGCTCTTGTCCGTTGCCGTGAGATGGACTTGAAACTCCTTGCCGACGGTCTTCATGTCATATTTGTAGCCGCTGCGGTAGATGTTGATGAAGTTGTAGGGGTTGATTGCGGCGAGCTCGTTGGCCGTCGGGTTGCTTACGTTGACCTCGTCGCTGCTTTTCATCAGCGTCCACAGGGTCTTGCCGTCAAACCATACGTTGACCTGCGGCGTTGAAGCCTGGAACTTCTGGCCTTTCACGGCTATTGTTCCGCTGAGATTTCCGTATTGTCCGTCCGTTATCTTGAATCCGGCCGACACTCCGTCTTTATTGCTGACGACGGCGGCCGTCTTGTCGAGGACGGTCTTTGCTGACTGTGCGGCAATGACATTGCATATCAATGTCATTATGAATATGATGGCTGTCTTTCTCATCTTGATATGTTTTTTGTTGTTATACCTGAATTTCTGTTGTTGTCCTTGCCCGTCCGGAAGGTCATCTTCCGATGTTGCCGAGCAGGTTTTCGAGGCTGACCTCGTCCTGTATCATGACCTCGCGCGGCTTGCTGCCGATGGCCGCGCCCACTACGCCGGCCTTTTCGAGCTGGTCCATGAGGCGTCCGGCCCTGTTGTAGCCGATGGAGAACTTGCGCTGGATAAGGCTGGTGCTGCCCGATTGGTTGAGCACAATCAGACGGGCGGCTTCCTCGAAGAGCGGGTCGAGGTGCTGCATGTCGACATCGGCGGAGCCTCCCATGCCGCTGCCCGTGTCTGTGTCCGGCTCTGGAAGCTCGAAAGGTGTGAGATAGCCCTGCTGTTTTGCGATGAATTCGTTGATGCGCTCCACTTCGGGAGTGTCCACAAAGGCACACTGGACGCGCACCGGCTCGTTGCCGTTGAGGAAAAGAAGGTCTCCGCGGCCAATCAGCTGGTTGGCTCCGGGACGGTCAAGAATTGTCTTCGAGTCAATCATGGCGCTGACTTTGAAGGCGATTCGGCCCGGAAAGTTCGCCTTGATGTTACCGGTGATGATTGTTGTTGTTGGACGCTGGGTGGCTATCACCATGTGGATACCTACGGCACGGGCCAGCTGGGCGATACGTGCGATAGGCAGCTCGATTTCTTTTCCGGCAGTCATGATAAGGTCGCCGAACTCGTCGATGATGACCACGATATACGGCATGAACTTATGTCCGCGCTGTGGATTGAGCTGCCGCGAGATGAATTTCTTGTTATATTCCTTTATGTTTCTCGCTCCGGCCATCTTCAGGAGGTCATAGCGCGTGTCCATCTCCTTGCAGAGACTGTTCAGCGTGCGCACAACCTTGGTGACGTCAGTGATAATCGGTTCGGCATCTTCGTCGGGAACTTTGGCAAGGAAGTGGTTGGCAATCGGGCCGTAGATGCTGAACTCGACCTTCTTCGGGTCGATGAGGACTATTTTCAGCTCGGCCGGATGCTTCTTGTAGAGCAGTGACGTTATGATGGCGTTGAGTCCCACGGACTTTCCCTGACCCGTGGCACCGGCCACGAGAAGGTGCGGAATCTTTGCGAGGTCGAACATGAAGACCTCGTTCGTGATGGTCTTTCCGACGGCGCAGGGCAGTTCCATCGTGCTCTCCTGAAACTTCTTTGAGTTCAGGATGCTCTCCATTGACACGATGTTCGGCTTCGCGTTCGGCACTTCAATACCGATAGTGCCCTTTCCGGGGATAGGTGCGATGATACGGATTCCGAGGGCCGAGAGGCTGAGGGCGATGTCGTCTTCAAGATTTCGTATCTTGGAGATGCGCACACCCTGAGCCGGCGTAATCTCATAGAGCGTGATTGTCGGGCCGACGGTGGCCTTGATGCTGCTGATTTCCACACCGAAGTTACGCAGAACCTCTACGATGCGGTTTTTGTTGGCCGTCTGTTCCACCATATCTATATATGGCTTGCCGTCATTGTCGTACTTCTTGAGAAGGTCAAGTGTGGGATAATGATAGTTTTCGAGGTCGCGCTTCGGGTCGTACGGGGCTGTCATCTCACCTTGATTGCTGGCAAGCGACTTTCCGCTGGCTTTTTCCTCGCTGTGTGCCACGCTGATGTCCATACCCGGTTCTTTTGGTTCCGGAGTCTCTTTGACTGATGGTTTCGGTTTCGTTTCCTTTTCCGTTGCAGGACTGTCATCACCGTCTGTCTCATCCTCCGTGGTGTCAAACTCGACAATCTGCGTTTCCGGATTGTCGAAAACCTCGGGATCTTCAAGTGTCTTGATTGCCGTATCATCGTCAGAAGCCAGTCCGTCGTTGTTCTTTCCGTCCTTGTTGGTCACCTCAAACTTGACCCTGTCGGTGAAGAATTTGACCGGATTGAGCATCTTTCTTATCACATATATGGTCTCGGCCGTGATATAAGTGAGGAATATTATGGCTATGAGACACAGAATGGCGATAAGTCCCGGTGAGCCGACGAGATTCTCAATCCATCGGCATACGTATATGCCGTGGTCTCCGCCAGGATTAAACCAGCTTTCGATGAACAGCGGGGTGAGGAACTTTGAGAATGTGACGGATGCCCAGACCATGACAATCATGGTACATATAAACCATTTGGAGAGGTTTATCGTATATACGCGCATCATCTTCATTGATGCCAATATGAGGAATATGGGTATCAGGAAGGCCGGCAGTCCGAAGCATTGCTTGACGAAGAAGTAAGACGCGTATGCCCCCAAAGAGCCGCAACTGTTCTGAAATTCCCTTTTGGCGTTCATTATCTCGCCGGGCCGTGGTTCTGCGATGAGCCCCTGATCGGCTGCTCCGGTGGTAAAGAAGGATATGAACGACAGTATAAGGTATATAGCGACGACAAACGAAATGACGCCTATCGTGAAGTTTACTTTCTCATTTTGGAATATATTGTTGAAACCGATGGCGTCACCGAATGACGTCACTTTGTTCTCTTTCTTTCTTTTGGCCATATTCAAACTTTCTCAAATCTTCTGCAAAAGTAGCAGAAAAAACTTATATTTTACAATAAACTCACTGCTTTTTTGTAATTTTGCACCTTGAAAATAGTTCGTAAATGAAAAAACTATTATATAGCAAGTACGACAAATCGCTTATAAAGGATTTGCCCCGTGTGTTGTTCGAGGGGCGCATAATCGTGGTCGTGTCTCAGAGTGAGGCACAGCGAGCCGTCGATTATCTTTTGTCACAGCCCATTCTCGGGGTCGATACGGAGACCCGACCGTCCTTTAGAAAAGGAGTGATTCATAAGGTCGCGCTCCTTCAGGTATCTTCCCACGACACCTGTTTTCTGTTCCGTTTGAATTATACAGGCATGACCGCCGACATCATCCGGCTTCTGGAAGACACGACAGTACCGAAGGTCGGGCTTTCTCTTCATGACGACCTCATGATGCTTCATAAGACCGCAGCTTTTACTCCCGGAAACTTCATTGAACTTCAGCATTGTGTGCGCGAGCTGGGCATAGAGGATCTCAGCCTGCAGAAGCTGTATGCAAACTTCTTCGGTCAGAAAATAAGCAAGACGCAGAGGCTGACCAACTGGGAGGCCGACGTTCTGAACGACAAGCAGAAACTATATGCCGCGACGGACGCATGGACTTGCATAAAACTGTATGAGGAACTGCTGCGGCTGCGTCAGACGGGGGAATATGAATTGATTAAAACAGACTATAATGACAATGTACAAGCAGATATATCTAAAGCGGGGTAAAGAGGAAAGCCTGAAACGCTTCCACCCGTGGGTGTTTTCCGGTGCAATCAACCGCAGTGACGAAGGAATTGAAGAGGGCGATACCGTAAGGGTTATGACCAGCGACGGACGGTTTATTGCCGTGGGGCATTATCAGATAGGCTCCATCGCCGTACGTGTGCTCTCGTTCCACGACGTAGCCATTGACGCCGGATTCTGGCGTTCGCGTCTGCAGGCGGCCTTGTCCATGCGTATCGCCGTCGGCATTGCGGACAATCCGCAGAACAATACCTATCGGTTGGTACATGGTGAGGGCGACAATATCCCGGGACTCGTGATTGACGTCTACGGTCAGACGGCCGTCATGCAGGCCCACAGCGTCGGAATACATGTGTGCCGCCTTGATATTGCCAAAGCGTTGGTTGACGTTATGGCCGGCAGAGTGGCCAATGTGTTCTACAAGAGTGAGACTACGTTACCATTCAAAGCCGACCTCGGTCAGGAGAACGGATTCATATATGGTAGCAGTGATGACAATATCGCGATAGAAAACGGTCTTAAATTCCGTGTCGACTGGCTGAAAGGCCAGAAGACAGGATTCTTCGTTGACCAACGGGAAAACCGCTCGTTGCTTGAGAAATACTCGCATGGTCGTCGCGTTCTCAACATGTTCTGCTACACGGGAGGCTTCTCTTTCTACGCCATGAGGGGTGGGGCAGAGCTTGTCCATTCGGTGGACAGCAGTGCCAAGGCCATCGAACTGACGCGCCAGAACGTCGAACTGAATTTCCCAGGCGACGGCCGTCACGAGGCTTACTGTGAAGACGCCTTCAAATATCTTGAAGACGCCGGCTCAAACTACGACCTGATAATCCTCGATCCGCCGGCTTTCGCCAAGCACCGCGCGGCTTTGCATAACGCACTGAAGGGTTACAGCCGTCTCAATGCCAAGGCTTTTGAGAAAATCAAGCCCGGCGGCATATTGTTTACGTTCTCCTGCAGCCAGGTGGTCACTAAGGATAATTTCCGCAACGCCGTCTTCACGCCAGCCGCACTTGCCGGTCGTAAGGTCCGCATTCTGCACCAGTTGCATCAGCCGGCAGACCATCCCGTCAACATCTACCATCCGGAGGGGGAATATCTCAAGGGCCTTGTGCTATATGTAGAGTAGAGCCGTGAGAACTGAAGAAACCGTAACATCATATATCGCCCGCCATAATCTGCTCGACAGAGCCGGGCGCCATATCATAGCATTGAGCGGAGGAGCCGACAGTGTGGCTCTTCTGCTCATTCTTTCGGGCCTCGGTTATGACGTCGAGGCCGTCCACTGTAATTTCCATTTGCGTGGTGAGGAGTCCGACCGGGACGAGGATTTCGTCAAATCCCTGTGTCAGTCACGTGCTGTTCCGTTCCATCTTGTCCATTTCGATACGCTCAGTTACGCGTCGTTGCATAAAGTCAGCATCGAGATGGCGGCCCGTCAACTTCGTTACAACTACTTTGAACAGCTGCGCCGGGACATCGGTGCGGCCGACATCTGCGTCGCACACCATCGTGACGACAGCGTCGAGACAGTGCTGATGAACCTTGTCCGCGGGACAGGATTGCGCGGACTGACGGGCATCCGTCCCGTCAACGGCCATATCAAGCGCCCTCTTCTGTGTCTCAGCCGACAGGACATAGAGCGCTATCTGGCCTCGGTCGGACAGCCATACGTCACCGACAGCACCAATCTCGTGGATGATGTCGTGCGCAACAAACTGCGTCTCAACGTCATTCCGCTCCTGAAAGAAATCAATCCCGCCTTTTCCGAGAATGTCAGCCGGGCCGCCGCCCATGTCTCTGATGCCGTCACCATGCTTGACGCGGCGACCGTTGAGGCTATAAAAAAGGTAGTTAAGGATTATGACGGCGGTGTCGCGGTGGATATAGATAAGCTCAAATCCGAGCCGTCACCGGCCTATATTTTATATGAAATCCTGCGCCAATACGGTTTCAGTCCGGCGCAGACAGAGCAGATTCATGCTAACCTTGACGCCCCGTCCGGCCGTATTTTTTCGTCGCAGAGCCATGAACTGCTCATTGACCGTGGACGTCTGCTCATTGACCGCAACATTCCCGCTATTCAATCGCAGAAGATAATCGAAGACGGAACATACGTCTTGAAGTCCGGCGGCCGCCTGAAAGTCAGCATGCAACCGATAGACAACAGCTTCGTCCTGTCCCGTTCGTCCGATACGGCGTGTCTTGACGCAGATAAGATAGCATTTCCGCTCACGTTGCGTCCCGTCGCCGAAGGAGATCGTTTTGTTCCGTTCGGCATGAAAGGGACAAAACTCGTGAGCGACTATCTCACTGACCGGAAATATTCCCTCTTCCGCAAACGCCGCCAGCTCGTTCTCACCGATGCCTCCGGTCGCATCGTGTGGCTTGTCGGCGAGCGTCCGGACAATAGGTTCCGCATAATGGAGGAGAGTCGTAGGGCGCTGGTGATGACAATAAGATAGTGGGGAGATAATTAAGGAGATAGAGGGAGATAAAAGAAGATAGAGGGAGATAAAGGACGTATGTCTTGTTGCAAGAACTAAGACCATTGTCCTTTATCTCCCTCTATCTTCTTTTATCTCCCTCTATCTCCTTATGAAGAGCATCTCATCCGAACGTCAACTCTTCCTTGTCGTCCTCCTTTGTTATTCTTATGGTGTCTCCCGGCTTCAGGTCTCCGTTGATGATCATTTCGCTCAGTCCGTCCTCTATGTTGTTCTGGATGGCGCGTTTCAGCGGACGTGCACCGAACTGGACATCATACCCCTTGTTCGCCACAAACTCTTTGGCTTCGTCACTGATTTCCAGATGATAGCCGAGGCCTTCGACACGCTTGAACAGACCGCTCAGTTCGATGTTGATAATCTTCTTTATTGCTTCGAGGTCAAGCTGGTCGAACGTGATTATCTCGTCCAGACGGTTGAGGAATTCCGGTGAGAACTGCTTGCTCAGTGACTTCTGGATGATGCTGCGGGCGTACTCCTTGTCCTTGTCGTTGAGCGCGAGTCCGACACTCGCCGCGTTGAATCCCACACCGCGTGAGAACTCCTTAAGCCTTTTCGTGCCGGCGTTGCTTGTCATGATGATGACCGTGTTGCGGAAATCCACAAACCGTCCGTTGCCGTCCGTGAGGCGTCCCTCGTCAAGTACCTGCAACAACAGATTGTATATATTGCCGTGAGCTTTCTCAATCTCGTCCAGCAGGATGATGGAGTAGGGGTGGCGGCGTACCTTTTCCGTGAGTTGGCCACCCTCTTCGTAGCCGACATATCCCGGAGGTGCACCGATGAGGCGTGACACATTGAAGCTCTCCGTGTATTCGCTCATGTCTATGCGTATCAGCGCATCACTCGAGCCGAACATGAATTCGGCCAGCTTCTTCGCCAGATAAGTCTTTCCGACACCGGTCGGACCGAGGAACATGAACGCTCCGATGGGGTGGTTGGGGTCCTTCAGACCCACACGGTTGCGCTGTATGGCCTTCACCATCTTCTCGATGGCGGCATCCTGGGCTATCACCGCGCCTTTCAACTCTGCGGCCATGCCCTTCAGACGGATTCCCTCGGCTTCCGCCATGCGCTGTACGGGGACACCCGTCATCATCGACACCACGTCGGCCACGTCACGGTCCGTCACATTCTGTCGCTCGCCGCTCTCGCCGTTGCTCCACTTCTCGTTGAGTTCCTTCAGTTCGGCTTCCAGTTCTGTCTGACGGTCGCGGTAGCCGGCGGCCAGCTCAAAGTTCTGGCTTCTCACGGCGCTCTGCTTCTTCTCCTTTATGAACGCAATCTCTTTTTCCTTGGCTGTTATCTCCGGCGGAATCTGCGCGTTGCTCAGATGAACGCGCGAGCCCACTTCGTCCAATGCGTCGATAGCCTTGTCCGGAAACTGCCGATCGGTGATGTAGCGCTCTGTCAGTCTGACACATGCTGTCAGAGCCTCGTCCGTGTATGCCACATGATGGTGGCGCTCATATCTGTCCTTTATGTTTGACAAGATCTGGAGCGTCTCCTCAGCCGTTGTCGGTTCGATGAGCACCTTCTGGAAGCGGCGTTCCAGCGCACCGTCCTTCTCGATGCTGTTACGATACTCGTCCAGCGTCGTGGCACCGATGCACTGTATCGTACCCCGTGCCAGTGCCGGTTTGAGGATGTTCGCCGCATCCATGCTTCCTGGAGTTGAGCCGGCTCCGATGATGGTGTGTATCTCGTCGATGAAGACAATCACGTCGGGATTCTGCTCAATCTCCTTTATCAGAGCCCTGATGCGCTCCTCAAACTGTCCCCTGTATTTCGTTCCGGCCACGACGGCAGTCATGTCCAGGCTGATGAGGCGCTTGTTGAAGAGGATGGGGGAGGTGTGGCGTGTGGCGATGAGCTGTGCCAGTCCTTCGACGATGGCACTCTTTCCGACGCCCGGCTCACCTATTAATATAGGATTGTTCTTCTTTCTGCGGCAGAGGATTTCTATCACACGCGCAATCTCGCGCTCCCGTCCCACAATCGGGTCGAGCTTTCCCTCTGCGGCAGCCTTTGTCATGTCCACACCGAAATTGTCAAGAACGGGCGTCTTGCCCGCTGGCTTCTGTGTCTGTGTGGCAGTCTGGCGCGCGCTGCCCGCATTGCTGCCGTTGCCGCTGGCGCGGTCCTGTCCGGCGGTTTCCTCATCCTCCTCTTCATCGGGGAGGCCGATGCCGTCTTTGACGCCGCTCTTCAGGTGCAGCATTGTCAATACATCATCGTAGTTCATGTTGTTGAATTCCAATATTTCTTTGGCTCCGTTGTTCACTTGGTCATGGAGGATAGCCAGCAGTATGTGCTGCTCGTCGACGCGCTGCGTTCGTTGAATACGTGCCTCAAGCACAGCGAGTTTCAGAATATTGCTCGCCTTTTCGTTCAAGACGGGCTCCTGCGTGCTGACGGGCATGTTCAGCTCGTCTTCCCTTACCTTTTCCTCCAGTCCTGTCCTGACGGACTGCATGTTGATGTCAAGTCTGTGGAAGACATCGATTACCGGTCCTTCTTTCATCCTGAGAAGTCCCAGCAAAAGATGTTCTGGACCTACCGCCCGGCTGGCCAGGCGTGCGGCCTCTTCTTTGCTGTATGCGAGTATCTCAGATACTTTCGGTGAAAACTGGCTGGGCATATATTCTTTTCTCGTTTTATCTTATCAATGTTATTATTCTGCAAATATACGAATTAAATTGCAAAAGGTGTGCCAGAATTATCAAATAAGGCATTTGTGACGCATTAAATATGCGATAAATCAAATAACGTGGCTTTCGCGTGGTGGGCGTTATTGTTATTGGGACAACAAAGTCTAAGTGGAATTATGCTGCTGTGGCGGATATCTGCAAATTTTCCCTTCTCATTCCATCTTCTATCTTTCACGAAAACTCCTCCTTTCATAAAACTGTTAAAAACTCGGAAGTATTCGGACAAA
>USFX01000068.1 GCA_900553965.1 uncultured Prevotella sp. | reverse complement strand
TTACCTTTCGACGTTATCTGCATGCGTATTTTGCGCAGACCGTTGCCGAGGTCTGTGCCGAGGGTGGGGTTGGCTTCCAACTCCCTAATCAGCTTTTCATAGTCATTGGCGAAAGAGGCGTACTTCTTGTTCAGTCGTTTCGCTTCTCTCTTGAATGAAGGTAATGGGATTATCTTATTCATTTCTCAGCTCGTTTAGAAAATCCCTGGCTGAACAAAGCTCTATTTTCCCTTCCTTTGCCAATTTCATCTCTTTCAGTCCCGCGTCAATACCCGCCAGAACCTCCTCCTTTGTGATATATTCCGTCTCTTCTTCCTTGCGTCTGAGCTTGCGGACATAGTTGAGAACCTTGCGCACCATGTTCTCGTCGTCGCTGATGTACGTAATCTCCTGCAGGAGAGACTGGTTCAGTTCCATTGCTGTCATACCGGTATTCTTTTGTTGATTTCTGCAAATGTATAAATAAAAAACGACCGGAACAAATATCCGGCCGTTTTTTTATGTGTGTCATATGTCTCCTCCGTCACGTTTAGAACGGGAAGAGGAGCGGCAGCAGGAAAGTCATGACCACACCCATGATGATCTGGAGCGGTAGACCGACCTTGACATAGTCGCTGAACGTATATTCGCCGGCGTGCATGACGAGCGCGTTGGGCGGTGTGGAGAAGGGAGAGGCGAAGCACATGCTCGCTCCCAGCGTCACGGCGAACAGGAGAGGGTAGGGGCTGACACCGATTTCGACGGCTGACGACATCGCTATCGGAGCCATGAGGACGGCGGTGGCGGTGTTGCTGATGAACATCGTGAGCAGCGAGGTTGTGAAATAGATTCCGGCAAGGAGCACCGTGGGGCCGACACTGCCGAGCGACGCCACGAGCGAGTGGGAGATCATGGCCGACGTTCCGGTCTTCTCTAATGCGACGGACATGGGCATCATGGCCGCAATGAGGACGATGCTCTCCCAGTTGATGGTCTTATATGCGGCCTCGACGTTGCGGAAACAGCCGCTGAGCACCATCAGCAGACCGGCCGCCATGACGGCCGTGACGGGAGCTATGGGGATGAAGTCGAACACCATCATGGTCACCATAGCCACCATGATGACGGCGGCCACGGGGGCACGATAGTTGAGCGTCACCTGCTGTGCCTGCTGCTCGGGCTGACCGAGAATGACCCAGTCGCTCTCCTGCTCGTCCAGCCGCGAGATGTTGGTCCACTTGCCTTGCACGAGGAGCGCGTCACCGGACTGCAGTTTCACCTCCGGCAGATTGTCCGTGATGTGCTTGTCCGGGCGCTTGATGCCGAGCACGTTGATGTCATAGCGCTCGCGAAAACCCGAGTTGCGGATCGTCGTACCGATGAGACGGGATGTCGGCATGAGCACAATCTCGGCGATGCCGATGTCATAGAAGTCGATGTTGTTGTTGTCGAGCCGCTTCAGGCCGTTGCTCTTGGCGAACTTGTCCATGACGGCCGTGTCGCCCGTGAGATAGATGATGTCGCCGGCGGAGAGCAGACTGTCCGGACCGGCGAGACTCTGACGCACGTTGCGTATCAGTCCGCTGCGGTCCGCGCTCTCGCTGCGTATCTCGATGATGGACAGTCCGTATTGGCCGCGGAGGTTCAGCTCCGCCACGGTCTTGTTTCTTATGACCGACTGTTCCTTGATCTGATAGCGCCTCAGACTGTTGCTAATCTGATATTCCTCCACCAGCTCGTCGAGCGTCTTGTTGCTACCCGTCTTTTCTTTCGCGCTCCCTTTCTTCTTGTGAAGGAACATCCGCGTGAGCGGCAGCATGACGACTATCCCTACGGCGATACATATCAGGCCCACGGGGAGAAACGAAAAGAATTTCAGCGGGGCATATCCTGCCGCTGTCAGGGCGTCCTGTATGACGAGGTTGGGCGGTGTACCGATGAGCGTCAACATTCCACCCATGCTGCTGGCGAAGGCCAAGGGCATGAGCAGACGTCCGGGGCGCATATTGGCCTGTGCCGCCATGCTCACCACGATGGGCATCATCAGCGCCACCGTTCCCGTGTTGCTGATGAAGGCGCCTATCACGGCCGTCACGATGATGACGAGCAGGAAGATGCGTGTCTCGCTGACGGCCGCCAGTTTCATTATCCGTTGGCTGGCCGCCTTGGCCAGACCGGTCTGGAGTATGGCTCCTCCCACCACGAAGAGCCCCACCATCATAATCACTACCGTGGATGAGAATCCGGACAGGGCCTCCTCGGGCGTGAGTATGCCGAGCAGGATCATGGCCGTCAGGGCGCAAAGGGCAACGATGTCTGCGCGTATGCGGCCGCTGATGAAGAGGACGACGGTTATGGCGAGGATGATGATTGTCGCTGTCATGTGTTCTTTGGGGCTGCGTTTAGGATTTTTATTTCTCAATCATGTTGCGTCCCGACTGCGTCAGGTACGGCCATATCTTGTCGTACGGAATGGTGAACGAGGGCTGTCCGGCTGCATACGGTGCAATCTCGTATTGCTGATAGACGAACTTGACGCCCTCCTTTGTCAGATACGGGTCATACTGTGGCAGCGGAAGAAAGTCTAATCCGCTTTCTGTCATCAGCATCTGTGCCAGCTCGTCGTCGGTCGTGATCTCTTCGCCGTTTTCCTTGAAGTACGTCCGCAGTCCTTCCTTTATCATGCCGCGGAACTCTTCGGTGTTGACGTTGCACATCATTTCAACACAGAAGCGCCGTCCGTCCGACTTGCGGAACGTCGTTCCATGGTCGAACCCCATGCCGTGGGCACCGCCCATATAGCTGTAGCTTGAGGCTGTGAATGTCACGGCGAGGCCTGTCTCATACATCTTTCTTATGTCCATGCTGAATGAATAGGGCGTTTCGCTGTCGCTGTCGACGTCACCATGTTCTTCTTTCAGTTTGCCGTCAATGGTGTTTCCGTAGTATGCCATGAGCGAGTCGCTCTTCAGCAGATCGCCGTAATAGGTGCCGCCGAGACTCTCGTTCATATATTCGGCGATGGCATTGACCAGCACCGGACTGCCGGCGGTGGGGTAGTCGACAACGATTTTGACCTCGCTTGCCTTTGTCTTCTGTTCAAACTTGACTGAGTCTGTCGTCAGCCCTTCGGACTCCGTTCCGCTTCCGGAACCGCATCCCATCATGGCGACGGCCATGAGTGACGCTGAAAGAAATGTCTTTTTCATAATTATGATGGTTTTAAATAAGTGTGTTTACGATGTGCTGCCGTGCCTCTCACGCTTCCGCCCCGCCGCCGTCATGAACCAAAACAGGCTATATTACTTTGCAAAACAGGCTATTTTACTAAGTAAAATAACTCATATTGGTCGGTAAAATGACTCATATTGGTCGGTAAAATGACTCATTTTACTTTTCAATATGACTCATATTACTTGGTCATGCGGTTCCGATGACTTTTCAAACAGGCTTCATTCCGCTATTCCGGTTCTGCGCCGTTGAAATCATGTCGTGGCCGGACGCGGCCGTCGGATCGGGCCGTGAAGAAACAATAAGGGCGGCTCAGTGTTGTCATTGGGCCGCCCTCGGATTGTTGTTGTCAGTAAGTGTCTTTCTTTATTCGCCCTTGATGGCTGCTACGCCGGGCAGAACCTTGCCCTCGATGGCCTCAAGCAGGGCGCCGCCACCGGTAGAGATGTAGCTCACTTTGTCGGCCATGCCGAACTTGTTGATGCAGGCAACAGAGTCGCCGCCGCCGATGAGTGAGAACGCGCCGTTTGCCGTTGCCTTTGCGATGGCCTCTGCGATGGCCTTTGAACCACCGGCGAAGTTGTCGAACTCGAACACTCCGGCCGGACCGTTCCACAGGATGGTCTTTGCGCCCTCAATGGCCTCGGCGAACTTCTTGCGTGTCTCGGGACCTGCGTCAAGACCCTCCCAGCCCTCGGGGATGGCGTTGGCCTGGCAAACTTGGGTGTTGCAGTCGTTCTTGAAGTCGTCACCGGCGATGCAGTCAGTGCCGAGCACGAGGTTGACACCGTTCTCCTTGGCCTTCTTGATGATGTCGAGAGCCAGGTCGAGCTTGTCGTTCTCGCAGATGGAGTTGCCGACGTTGCCGCCCTGAGCCTTTGCGAATGTGTATGTCATACCGCCGCAGAGGATGAGGTTGTCAACCTTGCCGAGCAGATTCTCGATGATACCGATCTTCGTAGACACCTTTGAACCGCCCATGATGGCTGTGAACGGGCGCTTGATGTTGCTCAGCACGTTGTCAACGGCCTGAACTTCCTTCTCCATCAGATAGCCCAGCATCTTGTTGTCAGCGTCGAAGTAGTCGGCGATGACGGCTGTAGAAGCGTGCTTGCGGTGAGCCGTTCCGAAAGCGTCCATCACGTAGCAGTCGGCGTAGCTGGCCAGCTTCTTTGCGAAATCCTTCTGGCGACCCTTCATCTCCTTCTTTGCCTCGTCATACTCGGGAGTGCCCTTCTCAACACCAACGGGCTTGCCTTCCTCCTCTGCGTAGTAGCGCAGGTTCTCCAGCAGCAGTGCCTCACCCGGCTTCAGAGCTGCGGCAGCCTCGTCGGCATTGGCGCAATCGTCGGCAAACTTAACCTCGACACCGAGAGCGGCCGATACGTTCTTGACGATCTGAGAGAGTGACAGCTCCGGCTTCTTCTTGCCTTTGGGCTTGCCCATGTGGCTCATCATGATGAGGGCGCCGCCGTCGTTGAGCACTTTCTTCAGTGTGGGGAGCGCACCGCGGATGCGGGTGTCGTCAGTTACGTTACCATTCTCGTCCAGAGGCACGTTGAAGTCTACGCGCACGATTGCCTTCTTACCGGCAAAGTTGAATTGTTCGATAGTCATAATTGCTATATATTAAATGTTTATATGATACTACAATCATCTTACTTAGCGAACGCAAAGTTAGCAAATTAAATCAATAAAGGCCTTACAGCGGTGGCGTTTTTATATATTTTTTACGGCATTGTTGTGAAAATGCAATATTGACTTTGCAATATACGGACATTCTGACGGCTTTGTTTGGCCTTTACCGTTAAAATGATTACTTTTGCGCGGACTAAAAACATATCATAGAATGAAAGACTCCGTAATAATAGTAAGTGGCGGCATGGACAGCATCACCATGCTTTATGAATATCGTGACCGCATCGCCATCGGTCTGTCGTTCGACTACGGCAGCAACCACAACGCCCGGGAGATTCCCTTCGCCCGTATGCACTGCGAGCGGCTCGGCATACGCCACATCGTCATCAACCTCGACTTCATGCACCGTTATTTCAAGAGCTCGCTGCTCTCCGGTGCCGATGCCATTCCCGAGGGCCATTATGCCGACGAGAACATGAAGTCGACCGTGGTTCCGTTCCGCAACGGCATCATGCTCTCCATCGCCGCAGGCATTGCCGAGAGCAACGGTCTGAAGCACGTCATGATGGCCAATCACGGCGGCGACCACACCATCTACCCCGACTGCCGTCCCGAGTTTGTCGCGGCATTCAGCGCGGCGACTGCCGCCGGAACTTACGACGGTGTGACCGTAGAGGCTCCATATACCGGCATAACCAAAACCGATATAGCCCGCCGAGGCCATGCCCTTGGCATAGACTACAGCGAGACGTGGTCATGCTATAAAGGTGGGGAGCGTCATTGCGGCCGTTGCGGTACGTGTGTCGAACGGCGTGAGGCGTTGGCCGGAGCCGGGATAGAGGACACGACGGAATATGTTTGAATTCTAAATTATTTAAACACAGAGACACAGAGACACGGAGATACAGAGGACAATATAACTCTGTGTCTCCGTGTCTCTGTGTTCAAAAAAATTATTATAAATTAATAATGAAGACTTACTTAATAAAAAGGCAATCCTGCGGGCAGTCCGGCCGTTGTGCCATCCTGCCCACAGGCGCCTGAATCGGCTTGACATGGAATGAGGGGCGGCGCGAATAGTGCATATTGTTTCGTAGTGAGGAGCCGGTATGTCCGTGCCCCGGCCGTCCCGTTCATTCTTCAGTCCTTACGTGCCGGAACTGTCTCAGCAGACGTCACCCTGCATAGGGTCGCCCGTCGGACGGCTCTTCGTGTGGCAGCTCATGCCATCTTTCTTTCCGTCCTGACACTTCTTGTCGTCCTGACACGTTGTTTCCTGTTTCTTCTCGTTGCATCCTCCGGTAGAGGCTGTCTTTGTGCAACACTTCTCTTTCTTTTCCATAGTCATACTTTATTTGAATGGTTAAACATAAAGGTCTCCGTGTTATCCCTCTGTCGGCATTGTGCGGGAGACCGTTCGCACACAGGCCTGAGTTGTTTTGTCACTTCCGCTTTCCTGCGGTTGTGATGCAAATGTAGTGAGAAAGCGCTGCCGTTCCAAATAAAATACGATTTGTTCAGTTCTATTAAGTCCCGTTATGCTAACTAATCTTTATATTCCGCGGATTGTCATAATATTCTTTTAAATCCGCGGAATATGTTCGTAATCACAGTTGGTTCGGATGAGGCGCTTGGCTCTCATCCGAACAGTTCGCGCAGGGCTTCCTCAACCTTGCGGACGGGGTGCAATTCGATTTTGAATTTCTTTGTGTTCAGTCCCGAGAGATTGTATCTCGGGATGATAATATGGCTGAAACCGAGCTTCTCCGCCTCGGCGATGCGCTGCTCGATGCGGTTGACGGGACGCACCTCGCCGCTCAGTCCCACTTCGCCGGCCATGCACCAGCCGGTCTCGATGGCCGTGTCGACGTTGCTTGACAGTACGGCCGCGATGACGCTGAGATCCATTGCAAGGTCGGTTACGCGCAGTCCGCCAGCAATGTTGATGAAGACGTCTTTCTGCATCAGCTTGAATCCGACACGCTTTTCGAGTACGGCCAGCAACATGTTCAGACGGCGCTGGTCGAATCCCGTTGCCGAACGTTGCGGCGTTCCGTAGGCCGCCGACGACACGAGAGCCTGTGTCTCGACGAGAAACGGCCGTACGCCTTCGATGGCGGAGCTGATGGCTATGCCCGACAGTCCTTCGTGGTCTTGCGTGAGGAGCAGTTCCGACGGGTTGTTCACCTGCCTCAGTCCCGACTGCTGCATCTCGTAGATGCCCAGTTCGGATGTGCTGCCGAAGCGGTTCTTGATGCTGCGCAGTATGCGGTACATGTAGTGCTGGTCGCCTTCAAACTGTATCACCGTGTCCACGATGTGCTCCAGTATCTTCGGTCCGGCCAGTGTTCCCTCCTTATTTATATGTCCGATGAGTATCACCGGCACGCCGCTCGTCTTGGCGAAGCGCAGCAGGGCCGATGCACACTCGCGCACCTGTGTCACGCTGCCCGGACTTGTCTCCACCTCTTCTGTGGCAATCGTCTGTATGGAGTCGATGATGACGAGCTCGGGTTTTACGTCGCGAATGTGTGCGAAGATGTTTTCGAGCGATGTCTCGCATAGAATCTGACACGTCTCGTTCTGCTCATGGACAATTCGTTCGGCGCGCATCTTCAGCTGGTGGGCGCTCTCCTCACCGCTTACGTACAGTATGCGGCGGTCCTTCAGCCGCAGTATGGTCTGGAGCGTGAGCGTACTCTTGCCTATACCCGGCTCGCCGCCGAGCAACACGATGGACCCAGGCACAAGTCCGCCGCCGAGCACGCGGTTCAGCTCGTCATCGTGCATGTCGATGCGCGGCTCGTCACGGGCGCTTATCTCGCGGAGAAATAGCGGCCTGTTCTTGCCCTTGTCCATTGCCGACCGCACCGACACGGCTGCCTGCCGCGCCGCCAGAGTGCCAGTGTCAGCCGCTATGCGTATCTCCTTAAATGTGTTCCACTGTCCGCAGCTGGGGCATTTGCCAATCCACTTGGCCGACTCCTGTCCGCAGTTGCTGCATACGTATGCTATCTTGTCTTTTGCCATAATGTTTCAATATATCGGGAAATTTCGGCCATTTTTATATTGTATTAATTGTTGACTTTGTTCCCATTATTAGATAATTACAATATTTCGATGTCTGATACAAAGTTAACAATTTTATTCGAAATAGTGTTCATCGGCAGACGAATAATTCTACCCGCAGCAGAAAATATCATGTACAGGGCTGTGGGAATTCTCCTTTCAGATTTTAGGATTGATTTGACTCTCAGAACCAAAGATTTAAAGGGATGCTTTTTTTCAACGCGAAGGCGCAGAAACGCAAAGTGCTGTTGTCTTTCCGCGGTTGTTGATTAACGGTTTGACTATTGCGGAAGGTTTAGTTTTGCGAACATGTCTTCAAACATCAGATACGTGTCCAAACGGTCAAAGACCTTGACTGCGCTCCTTTTCGTGTCTCCGAAGTGATATTCTCCTTTGTCGTTGACCGTGGGGCGTGGTTGAAAAGAATAACCGGAGGAACAGGCGTCACGCTCCCAGTTGCTCTGCAGAGCAGATACAAGAACCAGCGGGCTGTCTCCAAGTACGTAACATTCGGCCGGCTTATCCGGTCCGATGTGTGAGTCAAGCAGGGATAACAGATATTCTGCCACGGAGCTCTTTTGCTTCACCACAAACTCCTTTTGTTTTGCTACGGAGCTCTTTCGTTTTGCCTCTGTGCTCTTTTGCTTTGTCATGGAGTTATTTCCCGTTGTGCGTGCATGGAGAACGGAACGGGAGATGAGGCATTGTCTGTATGCGTTGCGCGGAATTTGCCATAACCTGATGTCGGATTGGTTGAATATGACTTGCGCGGCCTTGGTGTCGATTGTCGTGTTGTATTCAAGTTTTGCTCCCGGAGGGGGCGTGTGGCCGGGATATTCGGCACCGCCGATCCACACGAGGATGATGCGTCGGGATGTCTTTGTTGAGCATCCATGCCGAAGCTATCTCGGTCAGTCCGCCGCCACAAAGCACATATAGCGGATTTCGAGGAGAACACTCCATTGCCTCCTTTATTATAACGTCGGTGGCAGCTGTGCGTATCGGTGTATCGGTGTCACGAAGAGCCGTGTTACTTCCTTCTGCAACTTTATATTTTCCTTCTTTTCCCATCATCGACAGGAGCGTGTTGGCGTTCTCTACGGCTGTTGTCGCCGAAGGTTTGCCTTTGGCTGTCCAGTTCTCGCCTTGGTGAAGATGTGATCCGATGATGGCTCTTATATCCACAGAAGGCGATTCTACGAGCTGGGCGAGGGCAAACAGACCGTCAGGATCACCGGCGAAGTCGTTGTCCAATATCACCTTTATGCGTCCCTGAGCCAATGCCATGTTGGCATAACATAAGATAGTGATAATCGTCAATAAGGTTTTCCTCATAATTCTCAGTTCGTTATCGTTTCAGATCCTTACTTGTTGCTAATGCTATTGTGCGGTGTCCATTCTTGTCTACGGCGCAATAGTAGTGGTAGACAACGCCGTTTGTTTTGATGACCGCACTCTTATGGGAATACTTCGCATCATAGTTCTCGGAGGGGACAATCAGCGGTTCTCCGTCCCAGTCGCGCCAATGTATCAAGTCACGGCTTACGGCAAAAGAATTGTATGCTTTATGTGTGTAATTGGGGTTATGCGCACAGAAGTAGAACATAACATAGTATGGGCCAATTTTTTGAAGATAAGCATCACCGGTGATTGTTCCTTTATAATCATGCTGGAAGATGGGATTCCCGTCGTATCGCCGCCAATGCGTCATGTCGTCACTTGTCGCCACGCCAATCCTCTCCCCGCGGTTATGATTCTTTCCTTGATATGCTGCGTTGTAGAACATGATGAAACGTGAGCCGAGAGGATTGTCCAATTCGTAAATCAAACTTTTGTAAGGAGAGAATGATTCCCACCATTTTATATCGCCATCATTCCATCTCAGGATTGGCGTTCCAGAGCGATTCCATTCATGAGGAATGTTCAAATCTTCATCTGTTGATGCCAGTCCGATGGAAAGAGGCGCTGTCTCATATCCCGGTTTGCCACCGCCAATATAGGACATCCAGTGTTCGTCTTTATATTTGCCGAGCCTGTAGTCACCTTCCCAACTTACATTCTGCAATGCCGGGAAACCACCACGTTGGTCTTTATCCCAACCGTCATCTGCGAAAGAAAGCAGTCTTCCTTTTGTTTCCCAGTTGAGAAGATTCCGGCTTGTAGCCATCCATGTCTCATATCCGCGTCCATCGTATAGAACGTAAGTCATTACCCATTGACCGTCGACGTTGAAAACCGTAGGGCAATCGACCATCTGTCCTTTTTTCGGTGCTTCGATTACAACACCATATTTATATGGCGTTTTCACCTCGTCATAGATGTGTTGCATCTCTTGGGCGGTGATTGTGAAGTCCTCGGGTAATTCCGTCTCTGTTAAATTTTTGTAGTTGTAATAATCGAAAGCGGCCTGTGCCTTTGATTTCTTTCCGTTGGATGAGGCGTAAAGACCGATGCCGAGGCCGTTGAAACGGTTCAGCTTGTTGTCTTCGGTCAATGGCAGGAGGCTGAAAGGTGCCGTCGTTGTCAGTTGGTCCGGTGACGGACCGTAGGAAAAGACGCCGGTCAGGTCATTGCATGAAAGGCGGATGACCACGTCCTTGTCGGTGTATGGTATCCTTTCCAATAAGCGCTTCTCGCCCTTGTCCTTGATTATCAGTTCCAGACAATCGGATCCTTTCAATAAGGCGACATACGCCCCGTTGTTGCGATGAAGGACAATTCCGGCCTGTTCGTTCTTCTTCTTTGAAGCGAATGTGAGTTTGGTCGTAGCCGAATATTTGTGGCTTGTCGGTTTTCTCATGAGCATGGCCGGACAGACGAGGCTGTCAATAGTTTCCGGGCGCAGCTTGAGACGCAACGTTCCGTCGGCCACGGTGTAATCTTTTTCGTGTGGTATGCGATTGTAATACCATCCTATGGGAAGACTGTCGCCGTTGAAATCCAGATGTTTGTCACGCTCTTTCCGTTCCGATGCCGGTCCTGTCTCATGACGGCTGACAACAGGCGTCATACAGCCATACCCGGGATTGAATACCAGTTCTCCGTTCTGTATTTCGACGGGACAGATGAATGTCTCGCGGGTGAAAGCATGTTTACCGTCAATCATCCGCTTTCCCAAGGCGACGGCATACCATTTACCCTCGGGCGTTTCCACCAGATCACAATGTCCCACGCACTGTATTGGTGCGGAGTGACCCATCTGGCGTTGCGACAACACGGGGTTGATGGTCTGCGGGAGATAAGTCCCGAAGAGCTTGTCGCTGGTCAGGACGGTGGCGGCATGAAAGAAGTCCGTACCTCCTTCGGCTACCAGAAGAACATATTTCTTGCCAATCTTATACAGATGCGGGCCTTCGGCATATTTCGCATTGAGCGCATGTCCCGTGGCGATGTAGTGACGTTCTCCCGTCAGTCGTCCGCTGCCGAGGTCTATCTCCTGCATCCAGATGGCCGTGGAGGACGTGTATTTTCGTCCCGGAAATTTGCCGATGTTGCTGAGGATATAGCTTTTCCCGTCTTCATCCCAAAAGATGGAAGGATCTATGCCCGGCATGTCTTTGATGAAAACAGGGTCAGACCACGGTCCTCTCACATCATCCGCAGTGATATAGAAGTTGCCTCTGTTCGAGACATTGCAGAATATGTACCACTTCCCTTCGTGGTGGCGTATGGTCGGCGCCCATACCCCGTCCTTGTCCTTGACACTGTCGAGCGAGACCATGCCGGGGCGGTCGATGGCGTGTGCCACCAGTTCCCAGTTCTGAAGGTCCATGCTCCGGTAGATCGGTAGACCGGGATAGAACGTGAATGACGAATTGCATATATAGTAGTAGTCGCCGACCCTGAAGATTGACGGGTCGGGATTGAATCCCGGGAGAATGGGATTCTGAATGGTGTTGGTCTGGGCCGGTGATGTCATAATCATCAGCACGTTCGCCAGAACCATCATAAATATTCTTTTCATCATTCTTTAAGTTATGTCATCAATTACATAAACGCGAAGGCACAAAAACGCGAAGTCCGTAGTCGCGACATTCATTCTGTCGCAATAAATCTTTGCGTTTACGTCATACATAAATCACTCACTTATAACGTCAGTTCCGGATATTCCCGGTCGTCGTCTTATAGCTCTGTTTCAGTTTGGCCGTTGCCACTTTCACCGTGACCTTTCCCTGCTGCCTTGTGCTGCGCAGTATCACCTGCATGCGGCCGCCCTTCATCGGCTTTGTCGTCACGTCGCGGAAGAGGCTGTCCGTGTAGTGGTCGCCGTTGTCCATAGCGACGAATGTGGCCGCTCCCGCGATGTCGACACTGAGCTCTTCGTCGAATGTCGGGACGACGCGGCCGCGG
>USFX01000067.1 GCA_900553965.1 uncultured Prevotella sp. | reverse complement strand
GGCGGGCCGCAAGTCATGCGGGCATGATGTTTTCATAAGGTTGAAACGATAATATTGGAATAATGGAAAACTTCGGTTATTACGCCATACTGCTGCTGATGATCATCATCGGCTTCATTCTTGTCAAGCGGTTGGCCGGTTGTGTCATACGCACTGTAGTCACGCTGATACTTATCGGTGTGCTGGCCGTGCTTTATTACACTTATTTCAGATGACGAGCAGACCGATGGCGACGGCCAGACCGTAGATGAACATGTTGCGGGCGGTCTCTCCGAGACAGATGTTCAGCTCCCGTCCGCTGTCGATGCGCACCATCTTCAGATATGTGAAAGTGTGCATGACGAGGTATATCAGCGGCAGGATGAAAGCCAGTGGATGGCCTTCCACGATGAAGACGACGCCGAGAAGACACGCCGTGATGCCCGTTCCGAGATAGGCATAACGTCCCGCCTGTGCTCCGAAGCGCACGACGATGGTGCGTTTTCCGGTCTCGCGGTCATTGTCGCGGTCGCGGTAGTTGTTGACGATGAGCAGCCCGTCGATGACAAAGCCGCAGGCAATGGATGCCGTGAAGACCTGCCATGTGAACGTGTGAAGCTGTATGTAATAGGTGATACAGACCGGAACGACGCCGAAAAAGACTATGACGAGAACGTCGCCCAGCCCCTTTTGGGCCAGATGGGTGGTGTAGAGGAAGCAGAACACGACGCACACTGCTCCTACCAGAATCATCTCCAGACCGCCATAGAGCACGAGCGGCAGTCCGCAGACGCAGGCCAGACATGTCGTCAGGGCTATGGCCCGTTTCATGGAGTCCATCTTCACCCATCCCTGCGTACAGGCACGGCGCGGGCCGAGACGTTTTTCCACGTCATCCATACCGTTGAGGTAGTCGAAGAAATCGTTGATGAAGTTGGCGTCAATCTGCATGATGAAAGCGAAAAGGAGGCACAAGGCCGCGGCTGTCCAGCTGAAAACGTCGTCGGCGTACATTCTTGCGTCGGTGTAGGCCAGCGCGAGTCCTATCATCACGGGCACGGCGGCTCCCGTCAGCGTCTTCGGCCGTGCGGCGAGCATCCACGCCCGCGGCGAATCAATCCGTATGTTGCTCTCTTCCATTCTTTTTCGCTTTATTTATTGCAAAAGTACGCATTATTCAGTATATTTGCAAAAATATTAATCTATTTTGTGATGATAAGCAATACAGCAAGCCTTGATCTGGTTGAGTTCATAGAGACCAGCATACTCCCGAAGTATTCCGAATTTGACAAAGCGCACGGCCTCAGTCATGTCACGAGGGTCATACGCCGCTCTCTCGACCTCGTCCGTACGACCGGCGCAGACATAAACATGGTCTACGCCATAGCCGCTTATCATGACATCGGCATGTCCGGGCCGCGCGCCGTCCACCATATCACCGGCGGACAGATACTCGCCCGCGACGCTCGTCTGAAGCGATGGTTCTCTCCAGAGCAGATAAAGATTATGAAAGAAGCCGTCGAAGACCACCGTGCATCGGCTTCTCACGCGCCCCGTAGCATCTACGGAAAAATCGTGGCGGAGGCAGACCGCGACCTCGAACCGTCAACGGTCTTCCGCCGCACGGTCCAGTATGGGCTGGCGAACTATCCGGAACTGGACCGTGAGAAGCAGTGGCAGCGATTCCGTGAGCATCTCGACAACAAGTATTCCGTCCACGGATATATCCGCCTCTGGATTCCCAGGTCGGAAAACGAGCGCAATCTCGCCGAGCTGAGGGAGCTCATCGTGAAGCCGCAGGAGCTGCGCCGGATATTCGACACAATCTTCGAGGAGGAGAATATAAAAGGAGATGAAAACTTCTAACTCATTCCTATTATCTTATAATCATTAGAAATTGGAAATGCCGCAGACCTTATCACGGGTCTGCGGCATTTCGCTTATAGGTAGTCAGTTGTCTGTCAGTTGAAGAAGTTCCACGAAAGTCCGAAGCGCAGAATCTTTCCGTTCTGCGGATAATGTGGTGCAAGGAAATACATGGAGTTTCCGTTGCCGGCGTTGATGTGGCTGTACATGATGAAGAAGCGCGTGTGCTTGAGGTGCATGTTGGCGTAGACGTCCACGAAGGGATAGCCGCCCAGCTTCACCCTGCTCTCCGCTTTCTGCTGCACGGCGAACTGATTGAGCTGCGGACAGTAGTCCGGCGCGAAATAGTTGGTGAAGAAATAAGCGTCGCCGCCCAGCTCGACAGCCAGCTCGTTGACAATCTTGAACTTTATGTACAGGTTGGTGAAAAGGTTCAGGGCAGGTACCGGCAGGACCTCCTCGCGGTTTGAATTCTGATAGGTGACGATGTTCTCCCAATTCAGGATGCCGAGCCGGAAGTTCTGCATGAGCTGCGCCGTGAGCAGATTGATATTTCCGCTGCACTGGTTGATGCCGGCCGTCATGTTTGTCCGTCCCGTCGTCGTGGCGTCATAGCTCATACCGAAGTACGTGTAGTTCTGGATTTCCTCGATAGCCACGCGCAGCCGGGTCTTCGTCTTGCGGTATGTGAAGAGACCCTCGACACGTGTGCGTGTCTCCTTGCTGAGGTTCTCGCGGTCCCACCACAGATGCTTGGAGTGGTAGTGACGCTGATAGAACGTCGGGTTGAGGCGGTAGAAATAAGCCTTTGCGGCCAGCGTGACGGTGTCGCCGAAAAGCGGAAAGTTGAGGTCGGTGCTGAAGTCAATCTTCAGTTGGCCGATGTCCTCGCCGGCGAGCCATGTCTCCGCCGCCAGATTATAATGGAGCGTGCGTCCCAGTGTCTTGCTTATCTGACCGCCGACGCTGACCGAATGTTCATTCCAGCGGGCCAAAGCGGCCATCTTCCCGTTTCCGTCATATACGATTTCTGGTATGTCGAACCGCCTCAGCTCATGGCTGGCAAAGACCTTCAGGCCCGCCTTGGCATATTTGTTGAATCCCTCCAGCAATGCTATTCCGAGCGTGTTGCGCAGCGACATCATCTTTGTCTGGTCGTAGATGGAGTCTCCGGGATAGGTCCACTCCGGGTTATAGCGGTAGAACGTGTCCGCGTAGTAGTTGTCCGGCGTCTCGTATGCCTGATAAATGCGGTTGTACGTGTTGTAGTCGAGTGTATGGATGAAGCTCGTCACCGGCACGAAGACCCTTTTCATAGTGGCGTCGATGCTGTCCTGCCGCGCCTTCTCGGCCAGCAGACTGTCCATCTTCGCCTGCGATTCGACGCTGATGCGTGTCGTGTCGGTCGTCTCCTTCAGCTTCAGGTCCGACTCGTCACCGGCAATTGCAGCTCCGTCCGGCCGTCCCGAAGGAGCTTTTCCACTGGCAATTTTTGCACCCTCCGGGCGTCCTGATGTTGCTGATGTCGTTTCGGCGTTTTGTGCCTCGCGCTCGTCTTTTTCTTTCTTTGACTCCTCGGCGAACTTGCGCGCCTTTATTTCCTCGTCGGTCATCTTGACCATACGGTAGAAACCGAGACTGTAGCGGTGGGTGAGGAACAGGTGGGTGTTGTCGTTGCGGTTCCAGTTGCGGCTGAGAACGGTGGGTATCTCGTTTTCGCTGAACTGGTCGTCAAAGGTCTCGGGGTGGGTGATATAGTTGTCGTCGGTGATACCTCCGTTTTCCGCCACCTTCTGATGATATCGGGAGAAAATGGCGTGCATGTTGTAGCGGTCGCCGAGATATGACGCATAGAGTGTTCCGCCGAAGTGGGAAGCACTCTGGTTGCTGTAGTATCCGCGTGCGTAGGCGTAGTTGAGGTCGAAGCCAAAGCCCAGTCTCTTTCCCACGTTCACGGCAAATTTCGCGTCGATATGGTCCTCGCCGTTGGTCTTGTTTCCGCAGTTGTCATATGTGATGTTGGTCAACGGCGACAGCGTGTTGGTGAAATGGAGCTGGTCGGGCTGGCGGATCATCCAGCTATATGGCTGGGTGAAGATGAACTGTTCCGTCAGCGGGCGGTCGATGACGATGCGGCTCTCGCGTGCCGTATAGTTGTTTCCGGTGGTGTTGTATTCGCCGTGGAGTCCTGTGTTGAACAGCGTGTTCATGAACAGATGGGGCATTGTGTCCGGCTCGGCCGGTGTGATGTCGCCGAAACGCCGGTCCACGGTCCATACATACAGACCTTTCGGAACCTCCTTTGCCGCCGTCGTATCGTTGTTGTGCTTATTGAAGTTCCTGTTGGTGTTGCTGTCCATTTCCGGCATCATGCCGTCGGTGTCCATCGGATTGAGTATCTGCGCGTGGACGGCCGTGACGAGCATCACCATCAGGACGGCTGTGGCTATCTTCTTCATCTATCGGTTGAGAAATCTGATTGCGGATTCGGCAAACTTGACTACCATTGCGCACATGACGATGATGATTCCCGTCTGTTTGTCGGCATACAGATAGCATATCACTCCGGCCACGGCGCCAATCATGAAGATGATGTTCAGGATGTTGCGCAACTTGAACAGGAGGCTGTTCTCGGGCTTGCTGTGCCTGCGTTCGGGGCGTCTCAGCGGACTCTGGTATTCTTCCTGTGGCATGATGGCTTATTTCAGAAGGTTGGTGAACTTGTCGAACAGATAGTCTTTGCGGTCAATAGTCTTGCGGCGGAACTTTCCGGTCACTCTCGACAGTTTCTCCTTGCTCTTCTTCAGGCCGTATTCGTCCGTGATCCATTCTTCTGCCTTGAGTGCCTGAGGGTTTCGTTCCTCTTCGTAGAGATAGTGTATGCGGGTCATCCTGACGTTGGCCTTCCCGTCCTCGCAGGTCACGAAGATGTTGTAGAAAAGGCGTGTGCGGTCGAGGGCGAGCGGCTTGTTCTTGAAGACGAGCCACTCCTGATAGCCGGCGCAGATCTCGTTTTTCACGGAGTCGGCGATGATTATGCGGCTCTGCTCAAACTGTCCCTCCTCATGTGTCATGGCCTCCAGCTCGCGGAGCATCGTGCGGTAGATTTCGCCGGCCTTTTTTCCCGGTGCGCTTATGTTGGTTTCGAAAACGACCCTGCCGTCGACCACGGGCACTGCCCCGACGAGATATTTGCTGTCCGGATTGGCCTTCTCGACCGGTTTCTCCCATGTGTTCTGCGCCATGGCAATCACCGGCAGGCACATCAGTATCACAATAAAAATCTTCTTCATTGTCTCTTTGCTTGTTTTGAATTTCAGGCAAAGTTACAAAATATCTTATTAATAAAGACAATGTGCGGCCCAGATTAACACACTTTTTGCTTTTCTCATGGCTTTTGCCGCTGTTTTTGCGGGGGAGGGGAGGACAATGTCTGTAAAAGCTCAATATAAGGCAATTGTCAGAACCACCTTGTCTGTCAATGATTATGTCCGTGTGGTCTGATGTCGCCACAATATCTGATTTGAAATTTTCTGCCGGTTTTCTTGCTTTCGGCGTTTTGATTTATTATCTTTGCATTGCCGTCGGGACGTCTCCGGCTGGCAGACGGAGGCCGGGTGTGAAAGTAAAATGAGTCATATTGGAAAGTAAAATGAGTCGTTTTACTCGGTAATATGACTCATATTGGTCGGTAAAATGACTCATTTTACTTTGCCGTATCTTATCCACCGGATAAAGACAGCAATGATTTGCCGTTATGATTAGAGCCGGAGAGGGAGAAAAATGTTCGTGAGAAGATTTGAAAAGATACCTGTGAAAATAAGACATATACAAAAAATAATAACCTAATACCTTTAAAGATTATGGCATTACAGATTAGATTGACGAAAAACAACGATAGCCGGAAGAACTATCGGGGTAAGTGGTTCGGACGTGTGGTGAGCACGGGCGAAGTGGACACGCGGACGCTGGCGCGCAACATCAGCGCGAGCAATTCGGTGACGGAGAGCGACGTCCGTGCCGTCATCGCGGCCCTCGTGGTCGAGATGAAGCATCAGATGCAGGACGGAAAGACGGTCGTGCTCGACGACTTCGGTCGCTTCCATCTTGCGGTGAAGAGCGACATGGTCGACAAAGATGAGGACTTCAATCTCAAGCGGCACATCCGGCGGATTGTCTGCCATTTCACACCGGCCGCCCACCGCAACCAGATGACGCGAAAGCTGGAGCGGGACCTGTGCGATGGAGCGGATGTCGTGAGGTGGAAGTATGAGGAGTGAGGAGCTCATGAGTGTTCGGAAGATAACGAAGGGATTAGTAGAGACGTCACACCGTGGCGTCTCCCATGCAAAGATGCTGACAGGAAGGGTGTATCAGAGGTATAAAGTAGTGGCATGTAACCATTTTGTTACCCCTGACGCAACACCGTGAACAGGGAGACGCCACGGTGTGACGTCTCTACAAGTCACTTCGTTATCTTCCGAACACTCGTGATTTGCAATCCGGTACAGCGTGAATTTTCGTGAAAAGTTTGTGAGATAATAGATTATTTTGTATCTTTGCAAACAACAAAGTGTATTTGAATGGCTCGGTTGCTGTCAACTGCACTATAAAAAAGATAAAAACGAGCTCGGTCTTTAGCGATTTGGCTCGTTTTATTTTGTTTTTGTATGAACCTTTGTTTTGTCTTCTAAAACGAAGAAGCCGGTCTATTTCAACTCCAGCTCCTTCTGCATCCTGACAATCTCGTCGCGATACTGTGCCGCCTGAATGAAGTCGAGCCGCTTGGCGGACTCTTTCATCAGCCGGGTGGTGTTGGCTATGCTTTTTTCGAGCTGCGGCCGTGTCATGCGGCGGACAATCGGGTCTGCGGCGAAGGCACCTTCTTCCGGTCCGATATATGCCGTCTGTGCGGGAGCGGCAACGGTTTCGGGAGCTGCGCCGGCCTCCGTGCGGAGCGTCTGGCGGAGCGCCTTGCGTATCTGGGTCGGCGTGATGCCGTGTTCCTCGTTGTAGTGCATCTGCTTGATGCGCCGTCGCGCGGTCTCGTCGATGGTCTGCTGCATGCTCGCCGTGACGGTATCGGCATACATGATGACCTTTCCGTTGACGTTTCGCGCGGCACGTCCAGCCGTCTGCGTCAGGCTGCGGTGGCTGCGGAGAAATCCCTCCTTGTCGGCGTCGAGGATTGCCACGAGCGATACTTCGGGCAGGTCGAGGCCCTCGCGCAGCAGGTTGACGCCGACGAGGACGTCGTAGACGCCCTGACGGAGGTCCTCCAGTATCTTCACGCGGTCGAGCGTGGCCACGTCGCTGTGGATGTATGCCGTGCGTATTTCGTGTTTGAGGAGATATTCCGTCAGCTCCTCGGCCATTCGCTTGGTCAGTGTGGTGATGAGGACACGCTCCTCCCGCGGCGTGCGTTCCTCAATCTCGGCCATCAGGTCGTCAATCTGGTTCTCGCTCGGGCGCACCTCAATCTCCGGGTCAAGCAGTCCCGTGGGACGGATTATCTGCTCGACGACGACGCCCTCGGCCTCGCGCAGCTCATAGTCGGCCGGCGTGGCGGAGACGTAGATGACCTGATTGGTCATTTCGTGGAACTCATCGAATGTCAGCGGACGGTTATCGAAAGCGGCCGGAAGGCGGAAGCCATATTCCACGAGGTTGGTTTTTCGGGCGCGGTCGCCGCCGTACATGGCGTTGATCTGCGGCACGCTGACGTGGCTTTCGTCGATGACCATCAGATAGTCGTCGGGGAAGAAGTCCAGGAGACAGTAGGGACGCTCGCCGGCCTTGCGGCCGTCGAAATAGCGGGAGTAGTTCTCGATGCCCGAGCAGTGGCCGAGCTCCTTGATCATCTCCATGTCATATTCCACGCGCTCCTTGATGCGCTGGGCCTTGATGTTGTCGCCGAGCGACTCGAAGAACTCCACCTGACGGGTCAGGTCGTCCTGAATCTGGCGGATGGCGATGTTTGTCTGTTCCTGAGTTGTCATGAAGAGGTTGGCCGGATAGAGCTTGTATTCGTCGAACGAGGCCATGCGGTCCATCGTGACGGAGTCAAGTTCCTCGATGGCGTCAATCTCGTCGTCCCAGAACGTGATGCGCAGGATGACCTCATTATAGGCCATAGCCACGTCGACGGTGTCGCCCTTGACGCGGAAATTGCCGCGCTGAAGCTCTATGTCGTTGCGCACGTAGAGGGCCTGGACGAGCTGGCGCAGAAGGGCGTTGCGGTCGAGCGTCTGGCCGCGGCGCAGACTGATGACGTTCTCGGACAGCGCGACGGGGCTGCCCATACCGTAGAGGCAGCTGACCGACGAGACGACGACGACGTCCTTGCGGCCGGAGAGCAGCGAGCTGACGGCGCGCAGCCGCAGCCGGTCAATCTCCTCGTTGATGGCGAGGTCTTTCTCGATGTAGGTGTCGGTGGTGGGGAGATAGGCTTCCGGCTGATAGTAGTCGTAGTAGCTCACGTAATATTCCACGGCATTCTCGGGGAAAAAGCCGCGCATCTCTTCGTAAAGCTGGGCGGCGAGAGTCTTGTTGTGGCTGAGAATGAGGGTGGGGCGGCCGGCTGCGGCGATGACGTTTGCAACGGTAAACGTCTTTCCCGAACCGGTCACACCGAGCAGAACCTGCGCACGGTCGCCGCGCCTGAGACCTTCGGTCAGGTCGCGTATGGCTTCCGGCTGGTCGCCCGTGGGTCTGTATTGGGATGTCAGTTTAAAAGCACTCATGGCCGGCAAAATTACTGATTTTCAGTGTAACAAACGTTATAATACTGTGTATTTTGCTTAATTTCGGTTTAAATACTTTGAAATTAAGCGGAAAATGACTATTTTTGCACCTCAAAAATCGACAGATGAAGAAGAACTTATTCATATTGGCGTTTGCTGTGACCCTGCTTTGCGGCTGCGGCGCAGAGTTCAACCGTGTTTATAAGTCGTCTGACTACGACTATAAATATGAGTATGCAAAGCAGTGTTTCGCCGAAGGACGCTTCACTCAGGCCATCACTTTGCTTCAGGAGCTGGTCACGATACAGAAAGGAACGGACAACGCGCAGGAGTGTCTCTACATGCTCGCCATGGCGGAATTCTGTGACAGAGACTATGAGAGCGCGTCGGCAACGTTCAAGAAATATGTCTCTTCCTATCCCAAAGGCATCTACGCCGAACAGGCATCGTTCTACATAGGGCAGTCACTCTATCAGAGTACGCCCGAGCCGCGCCTCGACCAGACCCCAACGGTCGGCGCAATCAATGCTTTCCAGCAGTTTCTTGATTTCTATCCGGACTCGAAAATGCGCCCCACTGCGCAGAAACGCCTGTTCGAATTGCAGGACAAACTGGTCATGAAGGAGTATCTTTCGGCAAAGCTTTACTATAATCTCGGCGGCTATTTCCTCAACTGCATAATCAGTGGCGGCTCAAACTATGAGGCTTGCATAATCACGGCACAGAACGCCTTGAAGACCTATCCCTACAGTTCCATGCGTGAGGATTTCGCCCTGCTCATCATGAAGAGCAAGTTTGAGCTGGCCGAACAGAGCGTGGAGGAGAAGCGTCTGGAGCGCTACCGCGACGCGGAAGACGAATGTTACGGATTTCTCAATGAATATCCTGACAGCAAGGATAAGGCTCTGGCCGAGAAGTTCATAGCCAAATGCAAGTCAGTGACCAAGGACTGACATCAGAAGACAAAGACAACAACGAATATTTTAATTAAGAAATAAGATGGATTACAAGAAGTCAAAGGCACCGGTGAATACCGTGACACGCAACATTATGGATCTCTGTCAGAACACGGACAATATCTATGAGAGCGTGGCCATTATCGCAAAACGTTCTAATCAGATTTCTGTTCAGATCAAAGAAGACCTCAGCAAAAAGCTCGCTGAGTTCGCTTCCTACAACGATAGCCTTGAGGAAGTGTTCGAGAACCGTGAGCAGATTGAAATCTCACGTTACTACGAGAAGCTGCCGAAGCCTACGTTGCTGGCTACTCAGGAGTTTGTCGAAGGACGTGTTTATTGGCGTGACCCGCAGCGCGATGCACAGCAGGGTGACGAGAGACAGGATTAACGTTCTTACTTGACTACTGTTATGATACAGCGCATACAGACGATTTATCTGCTTGTGGCAGTTGTGCTTTCCGTTATCTGCATGTTCTTGCCTTTGGGAGAGTTCAGTGTCGACAGTCTTACGGTGGCGAGGGAATACAATCTGTGGCTGTTGCATGTTGACAACGCGGCCACCCATCATTTCACTTTTGCCACTTCGCCGATGTTCGCCGTCCTTCTGCTGTCTTCAGCGCTTAGCTGCTATGCCATATTCGCTTTCCGCAACCGCGTGGCGCAGGCCAGATTTTGCCTGTTCGGCGCCCTGCTGATTGTCGGCTGGTACGTTCTTTATGCGGTCTATAGTCGCGTCTTGGGAAGTTTCGACGGACGTATGGCGGAATTTTCTTTGTCTTGGGCAGCCGTTCTTCCGGCCTTGGCGTTGGTGTTCCTGCTGTTGGCGCGCCGTGCCATCATGGCCGACGAACGTCTTGTGCGTGCTGCCGACAGAATCAGATGAGCCGTTTCAGAACGGAATGGACTGCTTGCGGAAGCTGTATATGAGTTTAGCTAAGCAATACAGGATGTTTGCGGAAATACAACGGCAGTTTATAATGCCAGCAGCTGTTTTACAGACACATATTTATATTAATGAATAGATAAAAACGGGAGGGCTCTTCAAGAATCCTCCCGTTTTTCTTTGGTCTTTATTTGACTGTTTTCGAGTCATCATCATTTCCTTACTGTATCACGTTGGGGTGCTTTCTTAGCGGCCGGGATATGTCTGGAAGAATTGTTCTAAATGTCTGTTGAATTATTCCAAACCCCTATTTTATGATACGAGACATCGAAAAATGACAAAAACATGTTTTAAAACATATAAATATATTTGTGTAACTATTAAAAAAAGACTATCTTTGCTAACGTTATCCTGAATACAATCTTTTTACCTTTAAAAGGCTAATACCTATTGAGAGGAAAACCGCTCACTGTGAAGTGGGCGGTTTTTCAATTTATATAAAGTTGTTATGTGATTTCATGTGATTTCAACGGAGTGGCTTTTCACTTATCAAGGTATTTCTTTGGCCGTCTCCGAAATTCTCCGTATTTTTGTAGAAACTATTTATGACAGCATAAATCATAAACAAACGATATGGACATCACAGAAAGATTCTTGAACTACACCAAGTTCGACACGCAGTCTGCCGAGGACAGTCAGAGTGTACCCAGTACGCCGAAACAGCTTCTCTTCGCCGAATATCTCCGGAAAGAGCTGGAACACGAGGGACTGGAGGATGTCGAAC
This sequence comes from uncultured Prevotella sp., assembly GCA_900553965.1. Classification (GTDB taxonomy): domain Bacteria; phylum Bacteroidota; class Bacteroidia; order Bacteroidales; family Bacteroidaceae; genus Prevotella. The sequence goes on along the minus strand of USFX01000067.1, from coordinate 1,090 downwards.
TGGACGACAAGGGCTATATCTACGCCACACTGCCGTCGAACATCAAAGGTAAGGACGTGCCGACAATCGGCTTCATCTCCCACTATGACACGAGTCCAGACTGTAGTGGCGCCAACATCAAGGCGCGCATTGTCAGCAACTATGACGGCGGTGACATCACGCTATCTGAGGGCATCGTCTCGTCGCCGAAGAAGTTTCCCGAACTGCTCAGCCATGTCGGCGAAGACCTCATTGTCACCGACGGCCATACGCTGCTCGGTGCAGACGACAAGGCGGGCATCGCCGAAATCGTGCAGGCCATGTGCTGGCTGCGCGACCACAAGGAGGTGAAACACGGAAAGATACGCGTTGCGTTCAATCCCGACGAGGAAATCGGAATGGGAGCCCACCACTTCGACGTGGAGAAATTCGGATGCGAATGGGCCTATACGATGGACGGCGGTGACCTCGGTGACCTCGAATTTGAGAACTTCAATGCCGCCGGAGCAAAGATAACGATAAAGGGCGTGAGCGTCCACCCGGGATATGCCAAGGGAAAGATGGTCAACGCCAACCGCCTTGCTGCTGAATTTGCAGCCATGCTTCCTGCCGACGAGACTCCCGAGACGACGGAGGGCTATCAGGGTTTCTACCATCTGCTGGGCATAAAGAGCAACATCGAGAATGCAACGCTGTCGTATATCATCCGCGACCACGACCGCCGCAAGTTTGAGGCGCGCAAGGCGTTCATCACCGACTGTGTCGCACGGATGAACGGGAAGTACGGCGAGGGAACGGTCACGGCTGATGTCAACGACCAATACTACAACATGAAGGAGAAAATCGACCCGTGCATGCACGTCATCGACCTCGTCCTGAAGGCTATGCAGGACTGCGGCGTGGCGCCGAAGGTCGAACCGATACGTGGCGGAACGGACGGCGCGCAGCTGTCGTTCAAGGGCCTGCCCTGTCCAAACATATTCGCCGGAGGTGTCAATTTCCACGGTCCTTACGAGTTCGTCAGCATCCAGTCGATGCAGAAGGCAATGGAGGTCATCGTGAGGAATTAATCAATGTATTTGAAGAAACGCAACGTCCGCATTTCCATGAT
>USFX01000066.1 GCA_900553965.1 uncultured Prevotella sp. | reverse complement strand
GGGCAGAGTGATGAGTGAAGAGATATGATTACTCTATAGGACAGAAGCCAGAGTGAAGAACGAAGAGGTATGATTACTCTATAGGATTGAGGTCAGAGTGATGAGTGAAGAGGTATGATTACTCTTTAGGAAAGAACTCTGAGTGACGACGTACTTCCGGAACCAAAGACACACACGGGCCGGAAGAATGAATAACAACAATCGGACAAAGGACAATCAGCTGCCGGAGAGAGGCAGGGTGGCCGGAAAAAGAAATACAATACGGCTACAGGAAAGCAGGAGAATGTAGCGGAGGCCGGACTGACGGCCAACTATCATCCCCACGGCTTCCCGTTTCCGGAGTTTACGTCCCATTCGCATCTCACGATAAAACAGAATCAATAATAACATAACTAAAACAATACAACATGGCAAACCATCTCATTATCGGACTTGGAGGAACCGGAGGTTCCATCCTCCGTGCCCTGCGCAAGCGCATCTATGAAGAGTTCCGCTCCAACACCCCAAAAGGCGACGCCAACATCGAGTACCTATATGTAGACTCAAGCCTGGCAGACCTCAACAACGAGAGTGACTGGCAGACGCTGGGAGCTTCCGTGCAGCTGTCTCCCGCACAGCGCCTGTCCATCAACGGCATAGGAGCCGGCGTGCTCAACAACTTGGATTCCTATCCCGGCATACAGTCGTTCATCAACCGCAAAGACCAAGCCATGCTCAACGACGGCATCGGAGCCATCATCAGCGAAGGCATCGGCGGACAGCGCCGCCGCTTCGGACGAATGCTCATCGCCAACAACATGTGCGGACTGCCGCAGAACACGTTCGTCGGACAGGTTCACGCCCGCGTCCGTGCACTCAAGGAGCGTGAGGACACAAGCGACGTGACGTTCCACATCTGTGCCGGACTCGGCGGCGGAACGGGCTCAGGCTCCATCATCGACGCCGTCACACAGGTGCGCAACGAATTCCAGCGCACGGGTGACAACCGCACGTCATTCAAGATACAGCTCTATCTCTACGTCCCCGAGACCATCATCCAGATTCCCGGCGGCGAGGACAGCAACCGCTTCTATCAGCCCAACGGCTATGCCGCGCTGCTGGAGCTGAACGCCATGTCCGTCGGCCGCTACTTCCCGACCGACGTCAAGGGCAACACCGACGAGTACGGCAACGTGCGCCGGCTGCTACAGGGACAGGACGCCTTCGACATGGCCTATCTCTTCACCAACGTCAACGAGGCCGGCAAAGAAGTGCACATCCACAAGGTGCTGCCCGGAATTGTCGGCGACTTCATATTCCAAAAGACTGTCGTCTCGGGCATGATGAACGGCGGAAAGATGGCACGTCTGGAGACAAACGAGAACAACGGCATGCTCCCCGAGGAGAACGAGACCCACGAGCCGGTGCACAGCCGCCGCTTCATGACATTCGGCGTCAAGCGCATCGAATATCCCGAGACGGAAGTCGTCGAGTATGGCGCATATCAGTTTGCCCGTCAGGCATCATTCCAGATGCTCCACGGACAGTGGGACGACGCACGCGGATTCATAGAGGAGTGCACCGAAGACATGGTCGGAAAGTCATACCGCGAGGACATCACCAAGCCCGAAGAGGTCGAAGGCAACCTTCTCTCGGAAGACTATCTGACGCTCGGCAAGCCGCTGCCCAGCATCAAGGACCACGTGAAGAACTGGAAGCCTATCGTCTCGGGATGGGAGTTCTACACCGACCGCTACAAGCAGGACGTCGAGACCGAGCATTCAAAGAAGGAATGGCTGGAGGAATACAACCAGGTGTGCGAGAAGTTCTTCGACTCCATGTACCGCGGAAAGGGCGTCAAGACGTTCTATTCGGAATATGAGAGCGAAATTCCCGGCTTCGCCGAAGAGATATGCCGCCGCATAGAGAACAATCTGTTCGGACGGTGGAAGGACGGCACGATGTCGATCCTGGAGGTTCACAAATATCTCGGACTGCTCATCGACAACTGCGACAAACGCATCGACGAGATGAAAGGCAAAATCTCAAAGCGCTCGGTCTATCTCACCGAAGACCTGGCAGAACAGATCAAGGCCATCCGCACAGACTGGAACAACATCGGCTGGATACGCGACGCCGTGACAAACGCATCGACGAAGACCTTCGGACGCTTCGCTGACGCCAAGCGCGAGCAGCTGACGCTCCAGACACAGATCATCGCCTACGGCTTCGCCGTGAAGCTGCTGACGGAGATCAAGACCATGCTCATCCTGCTCAAAACCAACAGCATCGACCCGTTCCGAAAGACTTTGGCCGAATTTGCCGACATGATGAAGAAGCTGGCCGAGGAGAAGTGCAAGCTGAGCGACGCCGACGTGACAAGCATGCAGCGCGAGGTCATCAAGGAATATGATCCCAAGTTCGTACGTCAGACTGTCGTCGGATTCCTCCGCAACCAGAAGAACCAGGAGGCTTACGCCACATCCCTGCGTGCGCGCATCATCGAAGCGGCTGGCTCAAGCGACGTCAACTTCACCGTGCTGAGCAACAAGATTCACGTGGCAACGCTCCAGATGGTGTCCCTGAAGACCTGCATCGAGAACGCCCGCAACGAAATGGACAACTACTCAACCAGCAACCCCAATCAAAGACTCGTCAAGGTCAACATCCTCGACAAGCTGCGCGCGACCAGCTGCAGCACGCCGGAGAAAAGAAAGAAGTTCCTCAAGGACCTCTACAACTCGTCACAGAGCTGTCTGACGTTCAACGGTTCGGAGGAAGGAAAAGGAAGCCCCGAGACGGCAGCCAACCACCAGAAGATCATCCAGCTCTCGCTGCCTAAGTTTGAGGACGACGACGAGTTCCGCAACGACTTCATAAAGGACTTCGGAGAAAGCGGAAAGATACCGTTCAACAAGGACAACGACGTTTCAGAGAACTTCAAGTCCAACCAGATTGTGGTCATCACGGCCCACAGCGGCTTCCCGCTCCGCTATGTAGACAATGTCCGCGTGCTCAAGGAGAAGTATGACGTGCTCGTCCGCAACGAGGTCAACCGCATGGTTGTCCACACCGAGAGCTTCGCCAAGCCGCTGCCTGAGCTCTTCGCCAAAGACCCCGGCACAATCCGCAAGGAGCTTATGCCCGTCGTCCTGCTGGCCTACGCCATCGGCAATATCTTCGTTGAACGCGAAGACGTGGAGACAGGTGAGAAGACAATGGCCTTTGCCGGCGAGAAGAACCGCATGGGACGCGTGAGCCGCTGGATCAATGTCGGCGACGACATGATTGCCACGCTCAACGAGCTGAGCCGCACCACACGCGCCATGGACGCCGCCGCACTGCGCAAGGCTGTCGAGGAGGAGATGAACACCAACTACAAACACATCGACAAGAAGAACGAGCTGATGCTGAAGATGGGCGATGTCCTTGACAACGTCCTGCTCCCGCTCGTCGGCGGAAACGACAACAATCCTGAGTTCGTGGCCTTCAACAAGGCCGCAGAGAAACTCTGTGACAACGATTTGAAACTGTAATAACCAATTAACACATTATTATATTATGGCAAAGAAAATAGGAAAGTGCATCAACATCGATTGCGAGAACTATAAGAAAGAGGTGGAAGTGGCCGCCGGCGAGGAATTTGAATGCCCGGCGTGCCACCAGCATCTCGAAGAAGTGACCGGCGGCGGAGGCGGCGGTGACAATGAGGACAAGAAGAAGAAAATCATCATCGCCGCAGCCGCAGTGGTCCTGCTCGGCGGCGGAGCCGGTCTCTACTTCGGACTCTCCGGTGACGACAAGGCCAAGAATGCACCTGAGACAGAAGTCACGGCGCCCGTCGACAGCGCAGCCATAGCCAAGCCTGACACGACCGCAGCCAAACAGGCGGAGGAGAAGCCCGTCGTTGAGGAGCCGAAGAAGAAAGAGGCAAAGACAGAGGCTACAACGAAGAAGTCCGAGACCACAAAGCCGGCACAGCCGCAGAACGGCCACGGCACGGTCAACCTGGGTTACGGACGCTACACGGGCGACCTGAAGAACGGTCAGCCCCACGGCCACGGAACCATCACCTACACCCAATCTCACAAGATTGTAAACTCTAAGGACTTTGTGGCAAGCCCGGGCGACACGTTTGAAGGCGACTTCCGTGAAGGCCGGATAAGCAGCATCGGATACTGGATGCACGACGGCAACATGACAGCTGTCAAGCCGTGATGCTCCGCCGCATTGCCATCACATTGATGATGGTGGCGGTCTGCGCACAGATGGCGCCGGCCGCCACCCGCTACCACACCCAACGGCTGGCAGACATGGCCCGTGCGGCCGGTCTGTCACTGCCCGCGGAGGCGGCAGCGGAGATGTGCGACGACAGCACCTATACGTTCCGGGGACGGCCGTTGCGGGTCCGCACCAATTCCTTCGGTGACATATCCCACATCGGTTACCGCCTCTTCTCACCGCAACAGATGGAGGCCTACGGCGCTTCGCCGGTCTTCAACTTCATCGAACGCTATCTCCTCGAACTCGATTTGCGCCTCGACGGCCGCACACCGGCGGCGCGGATGGACATCGACAAGGTCGTCACGACGGCCGGAGACATCAGCATGCTCCACACGATGGCGGCCGATGCAGCTTTCACCATCGAGACAATCACACGCCGGATGTACCGCCTGAAATGGACGGCGGGCGCCCGGACGCTCAGCATCACCATCCCGGCCGACTGCCAGCTGCTCTCCGGAGCCAACGCCATCGAGCTGGAAGAAATCTTCGAGCGCGACCTCCAGCGCATCATTCCCATCAGCGGTGACGACATCATCAACGACTGGAAAAGCGCAAAAGTGGCCCGTTCGGAAGGGCTGCTGATAGTCGACGGCGGAACGTTCATGAGCGAAATGATACGCGGTGACATCTATCTGACGGAACAAGGCGGACGCCGACGCCTCGTGGCCGACGCCTCGAAACCACGTCAGAGCGTGGCCAACATCATGCTGACGGGATGTTATGACCGCACCATTCCGCTCGACCTGACCATCGACCGCTACGGATATAAGAGCAGCAAGGTCGCCGTGACGGTACAGCAGTTTGTCAACTACTGTCTGGCGGAAGGCTGCCGGCTCTATTTCGGCGTCAAGACCAACGACGGGGAGCGGCTCACGGGAACCCTGTTTGCCCTCAACGAGAAGATGGCGTGCAACCATGTGCTCAGCATCGACTTCCCCACGGCCATCCTGAAAGGCTCCGGTGAAGCCGCTGTGAAAACCAATGCCAATGCCGGGAAAACCGCCGCCACCGCCGTGAAAGCCACTGCGTATGTCTATATCCCGTTACAGAACGTGACGGAGAAGTTTTTTCAATCAGACCAAAACGACAAAAGAAAATGAAAGCGAGAACCATATTAACAGCCGCACTGATGCTGCTGACCGCATCATACGCCCATGCCGACGACGTGGAAGAGGCAAAGAAGCAGATCAACAGCATCAAGAAGAGCAGCCAGTATATCTATGCCGAGGTCACCGCAGCGACGGAAAGCGAAGCCAAGGATCTGGCCGAAGAGATGCTGCACGAAGAAATCAACGCGTGGGCGGCCACTCAGAAGAAACTCAGGAACAGCCCCACGTTCGTCGTTAACAACAAGCGCGAGCTCTGGACTTCCATGCTCCTGCCGCGCGGAAACATGTACCGGTCATTCGTCTACGTCAAGAAGAGCGACATACAGCCGGCCGACAACACGCAGGTGATAGCCAATCCCAACCCCACGGCAGCCCCGCAGCAGGGTTCTTCGGTATCGCTGATTGTTCCGGATGCCGTCCGCGAGCTTGCCGCATGCACCGAATATGCCGCTCTTGCGGAGAAGATTAAGGCCATGAAGGACCAGGGCCGCGTCAAGAGCTACGCCCGCTATGCCCAGCTGGCCAACCCCGACGCATGCTATCTGGCCATCTACAACACCGCCGGAAAGGTGGTGGCGGTGCTCACACCGGGCTCACAGAGAATGAACATCGCCACCGGACAGAGCGACGGTGTGGCCAACTATCGCGGATGCGGAGCCATCGGATTTGAGGTAGTGGAATGAACGGACGGGCCGACAACGATGTCAAATCAATCTGGCTGCAATGCCAAGTCCAGACAAAAGCAATGTCAAGCGAACATGACAACGGTGTCAGACCATCCTTATTGAGAGGTAACGAAGAAACAGAATAGGTTTAAACATAAAAACAAAAGATGAAAATTAGAATGATATGCGTTCTGTCCGCACTATTCAGCTTACTGCTGACAGGCAACGGCAGATGTGCGGCAGTGACAGTAACCCTGCTGACAGACGAGATGACAGAGCGGCCGGCGGGAATCGCCATGGCCGAGAGGAACCTCGGTGTGGTGCTCACGGAAATCAACCGGGCCCAGAAAGCCAAGACCACGCTCACCACACGCGGCTTCCCGATGGACGACTTCGCGCTGAAATCGCTCGTCCGTCTGTGGGCCGTGACACCCTTCTACTGTGACGACGAAGAGGTTGTCGACCGCGCATGGGTGTTCAAGAACGGCACGATGATGGTCAGTCACATTCCGCTCATCATCACTCCCGAGGACGAAGGCTTCGGCATGGGCAACTATCAGGAAGCTGTCGTCGAGTTTGACGCACAGGGAAACATCACCGACTTCCGCCTCGCGCTCGACGCACAGACCTCCGAGAGCATGGAGCGCTGCGGCTCAGTGGTCGAGAAGGAGCAGCAGATGGTCATCCTTCAATATGTAGAGCGCTTCCGCACGGCATACAACCAAAAGGACCTCCAGACCATTGAGCAGATGTTCAGCGACGACGCACTCATCATCACGGGTAAGGTTGTGATGTCCCGTCCCTCCGAGATGCAGCCGGCAAAGGCCAAGGTCGAATATACCAAGCAGAACAAGCAGCAGTACATCAGCAATCTGCGCCGTGCCTTCGCACGCAACAAGTGGATTGACGTCAAGTTCACGCAGATCGGTGACGACAACCAGAACGGAGGCTGCGCCGGCATTACCCGCTCACGCGTAGACCCGACGAAATACGGTGTGCGTCTGCGTCAGGAGTGGAAATCGAGCAACTACAGCGACGAGGGCTACCTCTTCCTGCTTTGGGAATTCCCCAAGGACGGCGGCAGCCCCATCATCCACGTCCGCACATGGCAGCCGGAGAACGTCGGCGGTGTAAAGCAGAAGCCGGACGACAACATCTCCACGCTGGAAGGATTTGACCTGTAATAAAAGACAACCATTGCCTATGAAGACGACAAGAAGTTTCATAACAATACTCCTCACGCTGCTGGCGGTTGTGCTCAAGGCACTTCCCGCGGCAGCGCAGACGGAGCGCATCACGTGCAGCCGCGACATCAACGCCGACCGGTTCGAGAGCCTTGACGGTGGCTACGGACTGCTCATCATCTCGCCCCACAAGGACCTCGTCATCAATGTGGTGAGCAGCAGCGAACGGCCGACCATCCGTCAGAACGGCCGCAACGAACGCGGCGACTACGAATACTATGTCATCATGTCGCCGACAGACACCCATCGTCCGAAGGTTGAGGTGAGCCGCCGCGGCAGTATCGACAAGACAGATTTCGTTCAGGCGCTGAAACCCGACTTCATGATAGCCTATCGTGTCGAGGGAGTGGCCAACCCTATCATAAAGGACGAACAGACGACAGCCACAGACGTACACTTCAATGCCACGGAGGCGGAACTGGAGTTCTCCACAACCATTGCCAATCTTCAGGTGGCATGCTCTCCGAAGCTCGGGGCAAAGATAACGCGGCAGACCAGCAAAGCCGACAACAACGTGACCATAACCTCTGTCATCGTGCCGCTGGCCGTGCTGCAGAAAGTCCGTAAGGACATGGAAGCGCTGGCAGAGGAGCACACCGCGCTGGACAACAAAGTCAAGCAGGACATGGACCACGCCTCCGACACCGACCTTGACCGCCTCGACGAGTTGGTCAGACTCCAGAACGAGGCCGCCGCTCTCTACTCCGAGCTGACCTATGTCGACATCTACGGTGAGGGGACGAACCACCTGACGATAGACATCAGCGACCTCGGACCACGCATGAAGAAGTGCTACGCCGTCTTGCCGATGGTCGTCGAGAAAGAGGTCTTCGTCACCGAGTGCAACGCCTTCATGAACGAAGGCGGCAAGCTCTTCGCCCAGCGCAAGTATGAGGACGCCCGCGCGGCCTACATGAACGCCCTGATGGCTAAGGACGTCGTGCTCAACATGAAGCCGACCATCAACCAGATGATTTCCGACTGCGACTCGTGCATCGAATACAACAAGTATTCCGTACTGGCCATAAAGAAGTATAACGAGCTGAAGAAGGGCGGCACGGCGACGCAGCAGGAAGTGGCGCGCTACGCCGGAGCGGCCATCAACTACCTTCAGATACTCAACAACCTCAACCCGGACGAGTTCTACACCTCGCGCATCGAAGTCCTCCAGAAAGTCATGGAGAACATGCCGCTCATGTATCGCTTCACCGTCGTCGAGTGGAAGACGCTCCACGAGGGCAACGCCATGCCGGGCGTGGAGCTTTGGGCCTACTACGGTACCGACCAGATCTCATCCCTCACATTCGTGACGGACCGCAAGTTCCGCAAGCACCTCGACGCCCACAAGCAGGACTACGTCCAGGTGGGACGCTCCGACGCACAGGGCAAGTCCGAGATTGAGCTCAGCCGTCAGCACCTCCCGACGGGAATCATCTTCCGCCCGACGGCCGACAAGGATGTCAAAATCAAGTATATTGGTTGGGGCGAGCTGGAGCGTCAGGCCCGTGGAACGTATATGGAGAAGCAGTTCAGACTGAAAATGTACTCTAAATAGAACATATTCTTTATTCTAAAACCATTTAACAACAATGAAAAAACAAACTTTCAAAAGCCTCGCCATGGCCGCAGTGCTGGCTTTGGCTACGTCAAACGTACAGGCACAGGGCTTTTTCAAAAAACTGTCGAAAGGCATTGACAAGGCGACAAGGGCCATCGACAAAGGCACAAAAGAACTGGACAAAGTGACAACGAACCTCACTGGTGACACCAACGCCACCCAAGACAATACGTCATCTGCCACAGATTCTACTAAAATCAACAAGGAGTATCTGATTGACGACGCTCCCCACTACACGGTCAAGAAGGTATATGAGACTGCCGAAAACGGCGACACACTGCGCAACGACGACGGAACCATACGCGCCCACTATCTCGTGTTCGACAAGAACGACAAGGTCTGTGACGCCAACACGGCCCAGAAGATGATCAACTCCCGCCTTAAAGCCTACGGCAACATACTTGCAAAGGTCGGCGGAGGTGCCGCTCTCGGTGTGGCAGCCGGTCTGCTCAGCAAGGACAAGAAAGCGGCCCTGGCCGGCGGACTGACCGGAGCACTGGCCGGACTGGCCCTGTCGTCGGGCGACATGAAGAAAATCAAGGAGCTCAACAAGTCGCTCAAGGCATATAAGAGCACTCTGGCCGCATATCAGAAGACATTCACCGAAGAAGGACTGCCCATCAACGCCACGGTCGACTTGTCCAACGTCGACGGCATCGACTTCACCAAAGCCGACGAGCTGACCAAGGAAGCTGCCGAGGTAAAGGCCGAGCTGGCCGCATCGAAGGTCGAAGGAGAGAGTCTGGAGGACCTCGACATTGCCGTATAACTCCAGACTGCCTCACTTCAAACGCAAAGACGCAGAGACGCAAAGGCGTTTACAAGGAAAAGAAGAGGGTGTGTCAAAATGCGACGGAAGCGACTTGTAGGGATATATTTTTCGCTACCAAGTCGCTTCCGTTGCATTTTGACACACCCTCATTGCGTTTTCTCCCTCCCAAGGAAGCCATCCGCGACCGTAGCCGGCAGCCTCCTTTCCTCACATTCCCGCTACGGAATAAATCCATTCTTTGCCCTCCCGGAGGTTTATTCTCGGGATTTATATTTACCTTTGCAGCATTATGGCAATAAGATATACCAAACGCGAAGAACAGCTGAACGCCTGGTCCCACGCCTCGGGCATCGTCATGGGCGTCATCGTCGGCGTCATCTTCTTCATCATCTGCTCCCGCGGTGACAATCCGTGGGCACGCTTCGGCGTCTCACTCTACCTCTTCGGCATGCTCGGCTCCTACGCAGCATCGACACTCTATCACGCCATGCGGCGCCGGAGTCCGTGGAAGGAACGCCTGCGCCGCTGGGACCACGCCGCCATCTACTGGCACATCGCCGGCAGCTATTCGCCGCTGACGCTCGTCGCCCTGCGCCAACAGGGCTATTGGGGCTGGAGTCTCTTCACGTTCGTATGGCTCTCGGCCATCGCCGGAACCATCGTCAGCTTCCGCCACCTCCGCGACCACAGCAACGTGGAGACCGCCTGTTTCGTGGCTATGGGCCTGTCGGTCCTCATCGCTTTCCGCCCGCTCATCGACACCGTGAGCACGGCGGCCATCATCTGGATTGTCGCCGAAGGCGTCTGCTACATAACCGGTGCCGTCTTCTACAGTCTCAACAAACGCCGATTCATGCACTCCGTCTTCCATTTCTTCGTGCTCGCCGGCAGCCTTTGCCACATCATCGCCGTCTGGGATGTGCTGCTGGAGTATGCGAGGTGAGACCATCTACACTCGTCAGACCATCACATTATATGATACAATTATCCCCTGCATCCGTATGACGGATTGCAGGGGATATTCATTATGTCATTGTTTGTTTATTCTAAGATGTGTAGTCTTCTCCACATCGTCAACCTTCATAACTACATTGTAAAGACCTTCCGTCTTGAACAGCGCGTTATTAATGTTGGTGACGAAATTCAGATATACAAATTCGCCTTGGGACTCCAACGGCGGCGTTTCGGCCTTTATTGGAGCGATGACCGCTTCCTGGGTCTGGCTGTTTATGATATTCAGTTCCAACGTATGCTTGCCGGCTTCATCTTTCTGAAACTCAACCTTGCATACCACGACCAAATCAGGTACAACATGTGGAATTTCCGGTGCCGTTATATCATTAAACGTACCCACTATGACAAGTTTTCCGTCATACTGCTGTACGCTGTCGGCTAATGTAAGTATCTCGATGTTCATTGTTTGTTCTCCAATCGTTTTTGATTTTTCTTCTTATCTTCAATTTGCTTCATAAAATTGGCCAACGGAGTCTTAATCTGTCCCACCGTTCGCTTATTGGTAGAAGCCAGACTTCCGCCGTGTGTGCCCGTCTGGCCCTCTTTCACTTCAAACTTGACACTATTACGCTTGACATCGACGAAAAGCCGGATTGCATCTGCCGTCAGTTTATCACCTTTACAGAGATGGACACCAAGTTCTTTCCGTACAGCCTTTTCCTCTTCCGTCAGCGTCATCTCTTCCGTTATCTCAACACTGCAGTTACGGTCCAACTCATAAAGAGTCATGTTCTTCTGAGTGATGGGGTCCTTGCGCAGTCCTTTCCATTCCACCCTTCTTGCATATACGCCACACTTAGCACCTTCGGCCAATGCGCCATGATCCATTATTCTTTTCACTTCATCAGGCATTTTTGCATTGAATTGGGTTTGAATGAGAACAAAGAAGCCAAATCCTCAACACTGTCGACGTCCTTCAGTTCCGGAGCCATTTCCAAGACACACTGGACATCCTCCAACGTAGGCTCTTTGTCTTCCGGGATGACATAGTCGTCCTCATTGTCCTCTATGGCTTTGTCAAACTCATCGTCTGATATCGTACCTTCCAAAAGTTCGACATACTTTTTGAAATAATTACGCTCACGGGTGCGGTTGTTGACCGCCGTAACAAGCAGTTCTTTAATATTGTCATTGATGCCGTCAACAAAAAAAACTTCGTTTCTCACCACCCCGGCAAAGGTGGTAACTCGCTCATTGGACACGGAAACCACAATACCGTTTCCCTTTTTGAGCACGGTCGTAGAATAACTCTTCTTGTCCATAACTATAACTTTATAAATCCTTTGGTTTTAATTCGCCCACACTGACAGTGAAGCAATTTCCATGCAAAGATAACAATAATAATAATAATAACGCCATAAATAAAAGAAAATTAGGCTTTTATGTCAAAATGGCACAAATCTTTTTCTTTCCATATCACTCACTCTCTCCACACAAATCCAACACTTCTGCTGTCAATCAACCGCAGAAGACCCGACTGAATAACCATCATGAAACTATAAAAAACGATGTTAAACCATCTCATTATCTTACAAAACAACCATCATCAAAAAACGTATTCCAGCTCATTTTCGGCCCTTTTTCAGCGTTTTCCGTCCCGTCCGACAGCCCCAAAACGTCACTTCCGGACGTCGCATCGCCCCCGGGAGGGCCTTACGGCGTTTCCAGAACG
>USFX01000065.1 GCA_900553965.1 uncultured Prevotella sp. | reverse complement strand
CAGAATCTTATCTATCAGACGATATCAATGTATCTGCTGATATTCTACACCAACGTCTATGGACTCGAACCGGCTTCGGCCGCATTCATGTTTCTCGTCGTGCGAATCATAGATGTGATTTGGGACCCGCTTGTCGGAGCTTTCACGGACAAGCACAACCCGCGGCTGGGCAAATACCGTTCCTATCTTGTGCTGGCCGGCGTGCCGCTTACGGGATTTGCCATGCTGTGCTTCTGGAACGGCTATTCAGGGTCGCTCCTTTATGCCTACATAACCTACGTTGGACTGTCAATGCTTTACACGCTGGTCAACGTCCCGTATGGTGCGCTTAACGCCTCGCTGACGCGTGACACCGGTGAGATAACGGTGCTCACGAGCGTGCGCATGTTCATGGCCAACATCGGAGGCCTTGCCGTGGCTTACGGCATCCCGACAGTCGTGGCCGCACTCTCGCCCGACGGACAGATTCACTCGCAGAGTTCGGCCGGCGCATGGTTTACCACGATGGCTATTTATGCCTCCGTGGGCCTCGTCCTCCTGTTCTTCTGCTTCTCTCAGAGCCGTGAACGGGTCGTCATGAACGCCTCAGAGACGGCTGATGTCAAGGTCAGCGACCTTTGGACGGAGTTCCGCCGCAACCGCCCGTTGCGCGTGCTGGCGTTCTTCTTCATAACGGCTTTTGCAATGATGGCCGTGGGCAATTCGGCCGGCTCCTACTATATGATATACAACGTTCATGGTACGAGCAGCCAGATGGCCAACTTCATGGCCTTGGGATCGGTGCCGGCGTTCATATTCATGCCTATGGTGCCATGGATAAAGCGGCGGATAGGCAAGCGCGCCATGTTCACGGTGTTTTTGAGCGTGGCCATCATAGGCATGGTCATGCTTTACGCCATATCAATGATACCGGTGCTGAGGTCACAGATATGGCTTGTCTATGTAGCCCAGTTCGTCAAGTCGACCGGTGTCATCGTTGCCACGGGATATATGTGGGCTCTTGTGCCGGAGGTCATTTCATACGGCGAATATACCCATGGACGCCGCATCTCAGGCATTGTCAACGCCCTTACGGGCATATTCTATAAGGCCGGCATGGCTCTCGGCGGCGTGGTTCCCGGGCTGGTGCTCACGCTGGTCGGCTTCGACAATGGCAGCGAGCACGCTCAGACGCCGCTCGTCGAGCAGGGCATTCTCTGGCTTGTGGCTGTCATTCCGGCACTGCTGCTCGTGGTGGCCATGCGCATCATCTCCCGTTATGAGCTGACCGACGACGTGATAGACTCGATAAACATGGAGATTGAGCAGCGCAACAGAAGATGACGGCAGCATGCTAATCCGACGCAGGTCCGATGGAATAGGGCATTACCGGTGTTGCCGTCCGGTCCGCCTTGTGAGGTAAGACAGGTCGTGTAGCAAAGTAAAAACAGCCTGTTTTACCGACCAATATAGCCTATATTACTGGGTAAAACAACTTATATTGCAGAGTAAAATGAGTTATTTTACCCGGTAATATGACTCATATTGGTCGGTAATATGACTCATTTTACTTTGTGGTTCCGCTCTTAGCTGAATGTCTGGACATCCGGACGGGTTCATCGGGTGGTTGTCATTCAGAAAAATATAAGAAAGAATAACAGTTAAACAAAATAACAACAATATGAAAGAATCAAGGTATATATTCAGCCATGACTATATGGCAGATCCTTCAGCCCGTGTCTTCAATGGCCGGGTCTATGTCTATCCGTCTCACGACAGGGAAAGCGGCATAGCCGAAAATGACAACGGTGACCATTTTGACATGCGTGATTATCATTGTCTCTCGCTTGACAATCCTGAGTCGGACGAATGCCGCGACGAGGGGCGCATACTCGACATTGACGACATTCCGTGGGCCCGCCGACAGCTGTGGGACAATGATGTGATAGAAAAAGACGGCAGATACTATATGTGCTTCTGCGCCAAGGATTACAACGACATATTCCGTCTCGGTATCGCCATAAGCGATTGTCCCGAAGGGCCGTTCGTCCCGCAGCCGGACCCGATACGCGGTTCCTACAGCATAGACCCGGCATTTCTGAAAGACGACGATGGAGCTGTCTACCTTTATTTCGGGGGCATCTGGGGCGGACAATTGCAGCGCTATCGCGACAACCGGGCCATAGAGACACCGCATCTTCCAGCTTTTGACCAGCCGGCTTTGGCTCCGCGTGTTGTCAGAATGGCCGACGACATGCTGCAGTTTGCCGAAGAGCCGCATCCGGTTGAGATATATGACAAAGATGGTATCCTGAAACATGGCAATCCGCACCGTTTCTTTGAAGGCTCATGGATTCACAAGCGCGGTGATAAATACATCTTCAGCTATTCTACGGGTGACAGTCATCTGCTCTGCTATGCTGTCGGTGACAGTCCTTACGGTCCGTTTGAGTATCGCGGTATCCTTCTCGACCCTGTTGTCGGCTGGACAACACATCATAGCATCTGCCGTTATGGCGACAAATGGTATCTTTTCCATCATGACAGTGCTCCATCCGGTGGCCGCACGTGGTTGCGTAGCGCCAAGGTGATGGAGATATCATTTGATGTGTGAATTATTTAGATGGATTTCCGATTAGTGGAGAGTGTGGAGAGAGGAGAGAGTGTGGTATAGTCGGTTGACGGTTTTAGCGGTTGTGTAAATTGAATTTGTGCCAAGGCTTTGTTCTTTATATCTTGCACTCTCCATTCTGTCCTATAGAATATCAGCTACGTTGCATCTCGCGTAACAGTTCTTTTTGACGTTCGCTAAGATTTGTCGGCAGTTTTATGTTGTATGTGATAATCAGGTCTCCGAACGTTCCGTCACCCCTGTCATAGCCTTTTCCGCGGAGCCGGACCTTCGTCCCGTTCTGCGTTTCCGGTTTCACCTTGAGCTTGATGCGGCTTCCGTTGCTGAGCTGGATGACCACTTCGCCTCCAAGCATTGCCGTATAGAGGTCTATGCTGACGTTAGCGTTCATCTCCCCGCTGTTGCTGCGCATACCGTCCGCTCCACCGCGTGAGCGTCCCGAACGGCCTCTGCCTCCGAACATCTGTTCAAAGAAAGAGCTGAAACCGTTGCCGCCCATACCGAATGAAGAGAAATCGAAGCCTTCAAACGGTGAGCCGCCACCTGTCTGGTTGTGACCACCGGCATTGAAGGCGTCGGCGTTGCGCCACTGTTCACCGTAACGGTCATACTTGCTGCGCTTTTCCGGGTCACCAATGACGTCGTATGCCTCCTGCAGCGCCTGAAACTTGGCTTTTGCTTTCGGGTCCTCCGGATGGAGGTCCGGATGAAACTGTTTCGTCCGTTTCAAATATGCTTTCTTGACATCTTTTTGCGGTATGTCTTTTGAGACGCCGAGGATTTTGTAGTAATCAATGAATGCCATAATTTTTTCCTTTCCTTATTTCGTTATTGTTTTATTTTGCTGTTGTCTCCGTTTTTCATCCTGCTCCGTTCCGTCAGATTGTCACACTCCGTCTTATTCCGGATTGTGTCACGTCTTGTTGTGCTTACCAGAGTGTATACCGGCGGTTGTCAAGGATAATATTCCTATGCTTTATATAGCAAAAAACATGCCTAAGACATGTCGGGCGCATTGATTTTTATGATATGAAACGAACTATTAAAAGCTATTAAAAGCTCGGAATTAAGCGGACAGACACCTTAAAATCCTTGCGATATTCAGAAATTAAGATCATTTTGGCCACAAATTCGCAAAAATAGCGTGTGCATATAAACTCTGTGATATTATTGTGACACGAAAAAAACGCAAGCGGGCCGGCGGAGATTGCTCCACCGACCCGCTTAGGATAAGAGTTTTAAGAGCTGTGCGGTTTATTTCACGTTCAGCTTATATGCTTTCTTGCCGATTTTGAGGACATATACACCAGGCTGGATGTTGTCGAAGCGGCTTTCACCGCTGCTCAGTGTCGTCCGTCTGGCGGTGCGTCCGTCAACGGCGTAAAGCGTTGCAGTGGTCTCTGCCGGGGCTTTAACCGTTATGGTGCTTCCGTCCATGCTGATAGTGATGTTGCGGTCGGAGGCCGTGGCTGCGTTGATGGCGGTTGTGCCCTTGACGTTCATCATCGGTGTGTAGATGTAGAGCTTGGGGAACTGCTCGTTGGTCATGACACAGACGACGTTGTTGAACGGTTTCAAGAATGTCGTCACGCCGTCCGTTATGACATATTCGTCGTCAGCATAGAGCTCTTCGCCCTCCAGCTCGCCATATTCGTTGAAGGCCGGCATGTCAAGATACCACGTATATTTCGTGTCCGTCCCGTAGGCCGAGCGATGGGCGCTGAGATCTATCTTTCCGTCGATTTCCTCTGCCTCCACTACGGCCTGATCGGAGTAGGTGTAGAGGACATACTGGGACTTTACCTGCGGCAGTCCGGCGAACGAGAACTTGTTGTGGTCGAGGAACATGACCTTGAGGTTCGTCAGATTGTCGACATCGATGGAAGTCAGTTCGTTGCTGCCCAGCGCAAGCTGCTCGATGGACGGCAGTCCGGCAAACGAGATGTCGGTGAGCTTGTTGGCGGTGACGTCAAGATGCCACAGCTGGCTGTTGTTGAGGGCGAGTGTCGTGAACTCGTTGTTGGCGAGGCTGAGCATCGCGAGTTTCGGATTTGCGCTCAGGTCGATTTGTGACAGCTTGTTGTTGTTGAGGGCGAGCGATGAGAGTTCGGGGAATCGCGTCAGGTCGATTGTCGCGAGAGCATTTCCCGAGAGGTTCAGCTCTCTCAGCGCAGGGCTTTCGGGCATGACGAAGTCCGTGAGTCCGGCGTTGTCGACGGTGAATGCCGTGAGGTCCTTCATCGGGGAAGCGTCGAGATTGGTCATCGTCGCTCCGGTCATGCTGAAGACGGACAGCGTCTCGTCTTCACCGTAGGTATAGACTTTCACGTCGGCTCCCTTGGTCGTCGTGGCGGAGAATCGCGTGTAGGTATAGCTGTTCAGCGGATACTGGGCGAGGTCTTTATCGCCGGACCAATCGATGTAAATCGCCGGAGAACCGGCAGCGGCTCTGAACGAGAGGGCCACGCTCTCACCTCCTACGGGTGTCGTGAACGAGGCGAGCACGTGGGTCGGCATGCCGGCGGCGAGGATATATGTCGTCGTCAGGGCGTTGTCGCCTGTCAGGTCGGGATAGGCGCCGTTGGTCATCTCGCAGCGGATGCGGCCCATGTCGATGTTGCGGAATGTCGTCTTTCCGCCGACAATGTCATAGTCGGTGCCGGGAGTCATGACGCGGCCGGTCTCGTCTTTCCATACAAACTGTGTCGTCTGGCCGTCGACGGTGATGAGCTGGTCGTTGAGATTGATGCCCGGACCCTTCGTCGGGATGACAATGGCTTTCTGGGGTGCATAGACACACTCCTTGATGCCCATTCCGAGGAACTGCGGCATGTTGGCGAAGGTGAAGTTGTTGTTGTTTATCGCCAGACGTCTGAGGTTGTTGCCCTCTTCGGGGAAGACGACGCTTGTTAGCCGGTTGTAGGACAGGTCGGCCGTCGTCAGCGGCGTGCAGTAGGCGAGGTTGATTTCGGCGATGCTGTTGTGGGAGATGTTCAGCTCTTCCAGATTTGACGCGTCTTTCAGTGACAGTTCCTCAAAGAGGTTGTTGCTGATGTCGAGACGGTGCATGACGCGGTTGTCCGGCATCTCAATCGCGGTTAGACGGTTGTTGCTGACGTTGATGTCGGCGAGCATGTTTTTGTTGTAGAGGCTGTTCTTGCCGCTCAGTGACAGCGTCGTGAGATTGTTTCCGGAAAGGTCGAGGGACTTCAGCAGACGGTTCCACTGGAGATCTATGCTGTAGAGACCGGCTCCCGGAAGGCTCAGATACAGCAGAGAGCGTGCTGCCGTGACGTCGATGTCGTAGATCTGCAGACGCGATTCCAGGGCAGACAACATCGTTCCGTCGGGCACGAGGATGCTGACGTTGCCGTAGCTCTTCTTCTTTCCGTTGACGTTGGCCGTGACGGGGATAGTGTCCGTGGTGGCCGTGAAAGTCTGGAGATTGCCGTCTCCGAAGTCGACATAAAACTCCTTGGGAGTCTCCGGCGTCGCTCCGTGGATGCCGACGCTGAGGCTCAGGTCCGTACCGTCGGCAGCGTATGTTCCGAGAGATACCATCTTGCTCGGCCTGCCGTAATCTGCGGCCGTCTTGACCATAAACTTTGTCGTGTTCATCGTGGCGTTGGGGAAGGCCGAGTTGCCGAAAGCGATGTACAGACTGTCCGTGGGATAGGCCTTGAGCAGTGTCACCTTGCCGTTCGCATACTCATAGTATGAGGCGTCGAGAGGACGCGAATTGTTCGGGTCGGCCTCGTTGTAGCAGTAGAGTTCGGCGTATGTCTCCGTGCCGTTGCGCAGCACACGTGAGCTGAAGTCGAGCACCGTGCCGACGGGATAGGCCGGCTCGGTGGGCATGTCGTGCTGCTCATATTCATATTCGGCCCATGTGCCGGGGTCGATGGGCAGCGTGGCGAAGTCCATGTAGTTGTTCGTCAGCTTCACGTTATAGAGGTTGGTGTTCTTCGACAGGTCTATCGACGTGAGCAGATTCTCGCGTATGGAGAGGTCAAAGAGCTTCGGATTCTTCGACAGGTCTATCGACTTCAGGAGATTGCCGGAGCACGCCAGATAGTAGAGTTCGGGGTTGTTGGTCAGGTCAAGCGATGTCAGCTTGATGTCGGTGTTAAGCGAACCTGACTGATGGGTACAGTAGAACTCCGTCAGAGCGGGGTTGCTGGACAGGTCGACCGAAGGGATGCGTGTGTCGGAGATATTGAGAATCCGCAGTTTGGGGTTCTTGCTCACATCGAGCGAGGCCACCGATGTGGCGTCGATTGACAGGCGGACGAGTTCGGGACAGCCCGTGGGGTCAATCCATTTGAGGCTCATCGTGTTCCAAGCCTGGAACGTTATGAGTCCCGGATAGTCGGAAATGTTGAACGACGGGTCTATGTTGCCGATCAAGTCGAGGTCGATGATGGTCAGATCGGGCTTGTTCTTTCCAACCTTCAGCGGTGTGACATTGAACGGGTTGTCGTTCAGCATCAGTGCCTGGAGCTTGTTGTTGTTATCCAAGTTCAACGCCTCAAGCTCGTTGTGGTTGAGCGAGAGGATTTCGAGTTCGGTCAGAGCGTTGATGTCCAGATTGCGGATGTAGCAGCCCTCGGCGTCAAAGTAGTCTATCAGTGAGGCGTCGCCATAGATTTTCACGACGCCTTCGGGAGACACCTTGCATGATATCGGCGTTCCGTCGATGGCTCCGGTCTCGCTGTTGAACACGGCCTGCGACACCTCATACTCCATCGTTCCGTAACCGCAGTCGACGTCGATGTAGGTGTCTTCCTTTGCTCCGATGACGAAGTGGAAGGCGTTTGTCTCCCCGTAAGTCTCGTAGATGCTTGTCTTGAACGTGATGATGGGCGTCTCGTCGGCCGACGATTGTGCCCATGCGGCTACCTGACAAAGCAGCAGGCAGGCGCATATGGCCAGACGCATCACATGGTTTGTTAATCTCTTCATAATATTGTCATTTCGTTTTGATTGTTGTTCTTTATTACTGGATGACGATACGCTGGGTGTAACGGCCGTTGACGCTCATCACGTAGACACCCTTGGCAAGGTCTGATGCGTCGACGACAATCTCGTCACCGGCGGCCGTGCGCTTCATCGCCGTGGCACCGGAAAGCGTGTAGAACGTCACGTCCATCGTCTTGGCTCCGCCGAGGAATACCTCAAAGAGGCGTTCGCCCTTGGCTTTGACCATCAGACGGGAGTCTGCGGTGGTTTCCTTGATGGCAGTGTTGTCCTTGCGGCGTATCACTTCTTTCAGTCCGGCGTAGGCGTCAAACTTGCCCGCGCCCCACTGAACGGGTGTTCCCGACGTGGTGACGTCCTCGTCCTTGACGGCCGTTGCGGCCACGATGTCCTTCACGTCGTCGATGGTCAGTGTCGGGTCGGCCTCCAACCACAGTGCGATGGAGCCGGTGACGTAGGGGGTGGCCATTGACGTGCCGATCATCTGCTGCCAGTAGTCGGTGCGTCCGCCGTTTTCCGTCTTTGCTTGCAGATGGGCATTGGTGATACCGTTTTCTGCATTTGTCACATAATAGGTGTTGGATGACGACACGATGGTGGCACCGGGAGCACACACGTGGGGCAGACTGCGGCCGTCGAGCAGCGTTCCGTAGGACGTGAAGTCGCTGATACGGCCGGGGCTGAACATGCCCTGATAGCTATAGATGCCGCCGTCGAGCGACGCATATTCATCGCGGGTGTTGTACGAACCGACTGTGAGGATGTTTTTTCCGCAGGCCATGTCGCTGATTGTTCCGTCGAACATGCCGTTGTCCCAGTCCTCATAACCGTAGTTGTCGAAGGCTGTGAACGAGCCGTCGCAGAAGCAGTCGATGCGCTGTCCGTCCTTACCCGTGACTACAAAGCCGAGGATATAGTTCCCGTCCTCGTTCTTGTAGCTGTCCACGGTATAGTAGTCTATCATGGCGTAGTAGCGTCCCGTGTTCTCGTCATACATCGAGCCGATGCCCACATATCCGTCGAACGCATTGGCGAAAGAAGCCGAAATCTGGTCTGAGGCGTCATGCTGATAGTCGGCGGAGCTGACCCAGTATTGTGCCACGCCGTCCGTGCTTGTGCCGACGGGCATACGGAAAGAGATGCGGCCGCGCGACTTGTTGAATATCACAGCCTGTATCTCAAACTCGGTGGCGTCGTTGCTGTAGACGGCGAGGTTGCCGTAGCGCACGTCGGAGTAGACGTATGGCCGTATGAAGGTCTTTATCTCCCGACGTTCGGGTGAGAACGTACCGTGGAGAGCGATTGGGATGTCGCCCTCGTTGCCCGCCGAAACGCAGATGATGGCGTTGTCCTGCTTGACGACGGCGTCGATATATTGGTGCAGGACGTCGGTGCCGTCGTGCGGGCCGACGTTGCTTCCGAGTGAAAGGTTAATCACCGCGCGCTGATTATTCTTGTAGGCATAGTCGAGAATGTCGTCCACGCCCTGGGCGATGAAGGCGTCCATCAGTGTTCCGCAGGATGCGGCGATGTCGGCTCCGGTGGCCACGCCGTAGTAAGGGCAGGGTATGTCGGCGATGGTGACCTTGTTGCCGTCGAGCGTTGCAGCCGTGACGTCACCGCGGTAGCTGCCCGCCATGATGCCCATAGTGTGGGCGCCGTGGAATGTGGTGTTGTCGTCGGTGGTAAATCCGCCCACGGTCTCGGCCGTATAGCGTGTCTCAAGCATCTGCGTATGTGAGTTGTTGAGACGCAGGTGACCGAGATACTTCACGCGACTGGTGCCGTCGGCGTTCTTGAAGTTGATGTGGTTGGGGTCCATTCCTCCGTCCACGATTCCGGCGATGACGCCACGTCCGGTGTACGCTTGCGTCAGGTCGAGACCGTCGTGAGCTTTGGTCACGCCTGAAGCGGTGCGGGCTTTGTCCATCTTGAGGCTTACGGGACGACTGAGCTGCATTGTCCGTACGCTCTTGAGCTGCGACAGACGTTCAACGCCGGCCGTCGGCATCTGGATGATTGCGATGTCGCCGCGTCGGTTGAGCACTATCGCTCCCTCTGCCGTGAGTTCGTTGGTGGACGCTCCGGCCGCCAACTTGACGAAGCCGAGTGTACAGTTTTCAGGCACGCCGGCCTGCACCTTCATCGTCCGCAGACGGCGCACGGAGGTGCTGTCCTTTATCGTTCCTGACTGGATGAGACGCTCGGTGCGCAGACGGGCCCTGCTCATGAGGTCGAGCTTTGACTGTGCCGAGACGTAACAGACTCCTCCGAAGAGGAGGAATGAGAATAAAAGAGTCTTCTTCATGTTCTTTATCCGTATTGCTTTCTACATCTTATTATACAATATTCTAACCTTCGATATATAGTTTTCTATACCTTATTATATATAGCCGCTATAAGGGCCGTTGTGTGATTGAGGCCAGTGTGTCGTTCGTAGGGACTGTCCTCATATTATAAAAATGCGGTTACACAGACTGCGCGGAACCCTGTAGGCGTTCCGCACGGCCTGTGTAACCGTTATTATTCAGACACGAAAACCGGATATTGGCATTTCCTTTATTTGCGTATCACGATTTTCTTTCCGTCGATGAGATATATGCCGGCGGGCAGATTGCTGATAGCGGCATTGTCGGCATTGGCGACCACCTTGACGCCCTGCATGTTGTAGACGTCGCGGGCGGCGGTTGTCTCACCGGCGCGGATGTCGTTGATTGCAGTAGGTTTGGCGATGCTGACCTCGGTGTCGTCGCTCACGGTGATTGTGAACGTGCCGTCGACCGGAGTGACAGCCGTGCCGTTGACCGTCACGCTGACGTCTTCGGCGATGATGTCAACCTGCGTGCCCTGCAGTACGCTGAAGCCGTTGGCCCAGTTCTCTACACTGACGATGATGTCGCGCTTGACACTGATGTCGGCAGGAGTGACGTCGCTGCCCACCGTGAATGTCACGCCGCAGGTCTTCGGGTTGGATGCCAGATAGATCTTCAGCACATCACCGTCGTTGAATGACACCTGATATGAGGTGCTGTTCTCATACGCCGGAGCCACGGTCTCGCCGTTGAGATAGACGTTGGCGTATGGAGCGCCGTACCATGACAGTCCCATGGGGTTATCGCCACTGTAGAATTCCACAGTGTTGTAACCCGATAGTAGTGTCACTTCAGAGCGGTCATTGCGGGTGAAGCTGAAATATGTAGCAGCTGCGGAGCGGTCGTCAACATAGACGATGGCCTTGCTGTCGCGTGTGACGGCTCCCGAGATGATGTCGAGGGTCATGCCGTCTTTGAGCGATATGTTGTAGTAGCCGCTATAGTCGGCATAGTAAGACTGGCCTTCGCCGTCGGTTATGGACGTGATGAAGCATCCTGATTCGGGAATTATACTGATGGCTGTGTTGGTCTCGCTGACCTCAATGGTGTTGGCACCGCTCACAAGACCAGCTATCAGCTGTCCGTTATAGCTGTTGCCTTTGTAGATTCTCATGTTGGCAGGGTTGTCGATATTGAGCGTTGCGGAGATAGTTCCGAACTTATGAGCCTTCACCGAGATGGTGGTCTCATCGGTTACGGTGAATGTGTGTGAACCGTAGAAATAGGTGACGGGAATTCCGTTGACGGTCAGCTCGTCAAGAGAATAGTCGGATGTGTTGCCGCTGATGGTGATTGACGAACCGGCCTTCACGCTGAAGCCGGCGTCATTGTAGTTTTCCACCTGTGCTGCATCGACGGTCACGCCGGTGATGAAGCCCTTCGACTCCTCGTCGGCATACGTGAAATGGACAGGGAAGTCAATGTCGGGATAATTGGCCTGTATCTCAATCTCGTCCTCTCCGGTGAGATCGATATACCATGTTCCGTACTGTGACTCTTTCTCCGTACCGTTGTGGGTCACCTTATAAAGAGGTGTTCCATAGACGGCTGAGGCAATCATGAGCTGTGTCTCTGTGCCGGGAATATAGTGCACCTCGTTGAGTCCGTTGCTGAGGGTGACCTCTGAGTAGGTACCGCTGCGCTGCATGCGTACTTTGGAGGCGTCGTCCACCGTCACGCGGCACACGCCTGTGCGCACGTCTGCCTCCAGACCTGACGTTACTGTCCATGTCTCACCCTCGTTGTAAGAGGATACGTAGAGGCTACAGTTCGTCATGTTGCTCACATACTCCGAGCCGCCGTCAGATGTTCTTGTCACCGACTGAAGCAGAGCGCCGGCCTTAGCCTCAATGGCCACTTGGGTATATTCATCCACGCTGAACGTGTTGGCTCCGGCAACGACGCTCTTTTCCTCGTAGGCCACACTGACCTTTACGCGTTCCGGATCGTCTACATTGATAGTGATGCTGACGGCATTGGCTGCGATAGCAACGACGCTGAGCATCAATGCCATGATTGATTTGTAGAGTTTTACCATAAATAAGTATTTAAAAATAGAATTAATATAATATTGTATGTCTGATTTATGCTGATTGAATATCGTTAACTAATTATGGGCTTGTGTTGCAATAACCTCAGTGGTCCGCCTGTAGTGATATATCGCTGCAAAGGTAAGCAGTTTTTGTGATAAATCCAAATGTTGACGGTGTGAAAATCGTCAAAACATAATTTATTGACTTAGAATATGTACGGATTGGAACATTCTGTCTTCATAATACTACGAAAAAAGCATACTTTAACAAAGGTTAATTCGTTCCCGCATCCCGTTTTCTGCGCTACGGCGCGAAAATGAAGCATTTTTGGTTAGAAACAGAACGGATTGACGGTCAGTTGGTTACACTGATTTTACCGTCGGG
>USFX01000064.1 GCA_900553965.1 uncultured Prevotella sp. | reverse complement strand
CAAAGCCCTGGCAGAAGAACGGAACGGCAACCGCCACACTGCGCCACGCCGTTACGGCACGTGCCACAGACAACACACCCGCCGTGACCGTCCTCGAAGAGGACTTCTCCGGATTTACCGCCGGAAGCGAAAGCCAGCCTGACGCAAAGTGCATCAGCGGACCGGACAACGCCGGATGGAAGATTTCCGACGGCTATATGAAGACAACCGGATGGACAGGAGGCGGCGTCTATCAGGCCGGAGGCGTCTGCGCCCTGCTCCCCTATCAAGGCACTTACGGACAGGCATACGGCTACATCACGACACCCGAGATGGAATTCTACGGCGAATGTGTCGTGACATTCCGCGCAAAACGGACCGCGCAGAACGGCGGCGACCTTTGGGTCGTGCTCTGTGACAACGACGACGGACCTATCTCGGACGAAGAGATTGACTGCCATCTGACCACAGAATGGCAGCAGTTTGAGCTCCGGACGACAAAGGCGACATTCAAGGCCAACAACGTTTTCCAGTTTACAGCCCAGAAAGGCAACGTGCTCATTGACGACATCAAAATCACACGCAAGCGCAACAGCATCCCCGCCCCGGAGGTGAACCCCGCGATAAACGTATCGCAGACGGAGTTCATCGCCAACTGGATGCCGACAGCTACAGCCGAGAAATATCTGCTCAACGTCTATTATAAGGCCATGCCCGACGGCGAGCACATCTCCGGTACGCTCACCGAGAGCTTCGAGGGCATCAACGCCACGGCCGACGGCAGGATAAACACAGCGACACCGAATTATCCCGAGGGATGGACCATCAGCCTCTCCTCCGCAGGAAACAAGGAAATCACCACCACTGCCGGACAGTTCGGCAAGGGCAAACAGGGCCTCGTCTTCGACGCCGAGGGAGACTTCATCGAGTCACCCACCATCGCTGCACCGCTCAAAAAGCTGTCCTTCTGGATCAGACCGAGCTTCTATGACGAGGAAGACGACATCATGTCACTCCTTCAGGTGAGGATACTCCACCGCAACGGACAGTGGGAGACAATCGCCAACATACCGAACTACTTCCTCCAGGAATATGGCGGCATCTATACTTTCGAGGGTGACGCTATCGGAGACGACGTGACACGCATCCGTCTGGAACTTATCCAGAAGGACAAAGTCACGTTCTATGTCGACGACATCACGATGGAATATGAGACACAGCCCGTTCCCTATCCGCTGATAACGGACGAGGAGGTGACCGACACGTTCCGCGTCGTCAAGGACATCAATCCCTCACGGGACTACTTCTACTATGTCCGGGCGAAGGAGGGCGACATCGTTTCTGACGAGACATACCACGTATGGGTTGACGGACTGACCGGGCTGAAAGTGACCACGAAACCGGCAGCAAATGTGACTGCCGACGGTTTTACGGCACAGTGGGAGAAATTTGTCAAGGCAGACACTTACACCGTGAACCTCTACCAGTCGTTCCTCACGACAAAAGCCGATGAAGAAGTGACCCTTATCGAAGAAGACTTCAACAAAGCAACCGAAGGAACCGTAGAAAACCCGCGCATACCTGAAGGATGGGACTATTCATTCAATCTCTACGACCTCGGCATCACACGCACCGGCTGGCAGGGCCGCATGCCCATGTGGGCCAACGGCATGGCTGGCGGACGTGCAGCCGTCTACGAGGGCATGGCTGGCGGCACTATCATCTCGCCCGCTCTCCCGCTGGCTGACGGCAAAGACATCAAAGTGACAGCAAACGTGCTCAGCCTGAAAGCCGGCGACAAGCTCGCCGTCGTCATCATGGACGATCCTTTCGCCTACCAGGGTATCATGGGACTTGAAATTGACATAAAGACCACAGGACAGGTCGAGAAAGCAGAGGCCGTCTTCGCCGCAGAATACGTAAACGCCTACATGAAACCAGGCAAGGATTACTACATATCCATCCTGACAACTACCGGCGGCGCATTCTTCCTCGACGACGTCAAGGTGACACAGGTGCGTAATAACGCCGGCGAAAAGGTATTCGCTCCGTGCGACATCGTCACTACGAAGGAAACTTCCCACACTTTCACAAATCTGAAAGCCGGAACAAACTATGTCTACGGCGTCAAAGCCCAAAGGACAAAGGATTTCCTCGACTATATGACCGATTTGTCGGACTTCGTCGAAGTCACCCTCAGCACCTCCGGCATAGACAACGTCCATGTCCCGACTGACGGCATCTCCATCAACGACGGACAGATTAGCATCACGATGGCCAACGGCGGCACCATCCGCATCTGCGACATGCAGGGCCGCACCATCCGGACCATCAGCGGACAGAGCGGCATCAACACAACCGCCCTCCCCGCCGGCCTCTACATCGTCAATGCCGGCGGCAAGACGGCCAAGGTGCTCGTGAAGTGACAACGGAAAAGCCCGTGAAGGACAGACCGTTGTTCACAAGATAACGGCAATCAACAAGACAGTGGCCCCGTCCCTGTCAGAAAAGAACATGCCGGCATGCCCCATTATAGCGGACATGCCGGCAGTCTTTTGTTCCGGAACAGTGGCCGATTCGTTTAATACGTTTAATACGTTCTGACGAAATAAAAAAAAGAAGTTTTAAGCATGGTACAAACGATTTTTATTATTATCTTTGCTTCGATGTTTTGAATTTACAACAACGAAACCGCAATAATAATATAAAGATTATGAGAAGACCATACATCATAAAACAAATAAAAGAGACGATGCGGGCATCCCAACATGATGTCCAGCTGATTCTGTATGGTTCTGAAGCACGTGGCGACGCACGCGAAGACAGCGACATCGACCTGCTTGTTCTCACTCCCGGAAACAGCATCACCCCTGGAAACGAACACGACATAATACGCCGGCTATATGAAATTGAGCTGAGAACAGGAGTAATCATTAATCCGCTGATAATGCCAACTGAGAAATGGGAACACCGCGCTTTGCAAACCCCATTCTCCATTAATGTAAAGAGAGAAGGTATCATCTTATGAAAGAAGGACTGACACCGGAACAAAGAGCCGACCTTGCGGCATACCGCATTGAACGGGCACGCCAGACAATGGACGAAGCACACTACTTGTATGGCGGCGGATATTACAATGCTGCCGTAAACCGTCTTTATTATGCGTGTTTTTATGCTGCCATAGGATTGCTTGTCTCAAAAGGCTTCAACGCTACTACTCATAGCGGCGTTAAAACAATCCTTTCAAAAGAATTCATACGGACCGGACTGCTCGCCATTGAACATGGCGTTACGTTCGGTGACCTTTTCAACAAACGTCACACCGGCGATTATGACGACTATGCGTTCTGTGACGCATCAACAATAGATTATCTCAGCCCAAAAGCACAGGCTTTTATTGATGCAGTGGAGACTATTATCAACCATGATATTTCAGAATCTGGTGGTAACTGAGAACTACCGAGGAATATCCCTCGCCGCTGAAGATAACCTCATGCTGTAGCGGATTTGCAATCACGGCTGTTCGGAAGATAACGAAGGGATTAGTAGAGACGTCACACCGTGGCGTCTCCCATGCAAAGATGCTGACAGGAAGGGTGTATCAGAGGTATAAAGTAGTGGCATGTAACCATTTTGTTACCCCTGACGCAACACCGTGGACAGAGAGACGCCACGGTGTGACGTCTCTACCAGTCCCTTCGTTATCTTCCGAACGCTCGTGATTTGCAATCCGCGTAAACAGAAAAGAACATGAGAGTGTTGCAGAAGCACACAGTCTTTTGTACCGGAACAGCGGCCGAACAGATTGCGTCCGACCAACGCCAAACAACAGACGAAGCCTCACTCTAATAGTTAAAATTTCGTAAACGTTAGGCATTTACGTCATTTATCCGTATTTTTGCACCTCGAAAAAATCGACTATACATAAATAATATATTGACGAAAGATGAATATTTCATTTGAAAACCCCGATAAGCTCAATGGTGTGATGACCTTGACTATCGAGAAGGAAGACTATCAGGCTGATGTCGAAAAGCAGCTGAAAGACTATCGCAAGAAGGCTAATGTGCCCGGTTTCCGCCCCGGCCAGGTGCCGATGGGAATGATTAAGCGCCAGTATGGAACGGCCGTGAAGATGGACGTTGTCAACAGATTGCTCGGCGAGAAACTCTACGGATACATTCGCGAGAACAAGATACAGATGTTGGGCGAGCCCCTGCCGAGCGACAAGCAGGTCATGGTTGACCCGGAGAAGGACGAGACGATGACTTTCATCTTCGACATCGCCGTGGCTCCCGAGCTGAACGCCACACTGACCGCCGACGACACCGTTGACTACTACACCATCGACGTTGACGACAAGCTCGTCGACCAGCAAGTGGAGATGTTCCAGTCACGCGCCGGCCACTACGATAAGGTTGAGGAGTATGACGCCGCACAGAACGACATGCTCAAGGGTGACCTCCGCGAGCTGGACGCCGACGGCAACGCCAAGGAAGACGGTATCGTCGTTGAAAGCGCCGTCCTCATGCCCGAATACATCAAGGTTGAGGAGCAGAAGAATCTCTTCAACGGTGCCAAGCTGGGCAGCGTGATTACGTTCAACCCCCGCAAGGCTTATCCCGAAAGCGACGTTGAGGTTTCTTCTCTGCTGAAAATAGAGAAGGAGAAGGTTGCCGACATGACATCTGACTTCACTTTCCTCGTAACCGAGATTTCACGTTTCGCCAAGGCTGAGGTCAATCAGGAGCTCTTCGACCAGGTGTTCGGCAAGGACGAAGTGAAGGACGAGGCCGCTTTCCGCCAGAAGATTGCCGACGGAATCAAGACACAGCTCACGACTGACACCGACTACAAGTTCCTGCTTGACGTGCGTGCATACCTCGAAGGCAAGGTCGGCGAGCTTCAGTTCCCTGACGCCCTGCTCAAGCGCATCATGCTCAATAACAACAAGGACAAGGGAGAGAAGTTTGTTGAGGAAAACTATGAGGCCAGCATCAAGGAACTCAAGTGGCACCTTATCAAGGAACAGCTCGTGGCCGCCAACAACATCAAGGTCGACGACGCTGACGTCAAGAATATCGCTAAGGAGACCGCACGCATCCAGTTCGCACAGTACGGCATGGCAAACGTTCCCGAGGAATATCTGGAGCAGTATGCCGACAACATGCTGAAGGAGCGCAAGAACATCGATTCTCTCGTAGACCGCGCTATTGACGTGAAGCTCATCGCAGCACTCAAAGGTGTAGTGAAGCTGAACGGGAAAACGGTGTCATTGGATGACTTCAACAAGATGATGCAGGAAAAATAACGCATTTTTCAAAAAATAATCTCACAGATAAGGAGGTTATCGACTTTTTTTATTAACTTTGTTCCAAAGAACAGGATAAGAAAGTCGATAACCTCCTTTTTTATTCCTTATTATATATTATAATATCAGAATTATTAAAGTATCATTATGAATGACTTCAGAAAATACGCTACTAAACATTTGGGAATAAACGGGCTCGTCCTTGACGAGGTCGTAAGTTCACAGGCACAGTATCTGAATCCATACATACTCGAAGAACGCCAGTTGAACGTGACCCAGATGGACGTATTCTCCCGCCTGATGATGGACCGTATCATCTTCCTCGGAACGCAGATTGACGACTATACGGCCAACACACTGCAGGCCCAGCTGCTCTATCTGGACTCCGTGGATCCGGGAAAAGACATCTCCATCTATATCAACTCTCCCGGAGGAAGCGTCACAGCCGGTCTCGGCATCTATGACACGATGCAGTTCATCTCCAGCGACGTAGCCACGATATGCACCGGAATGGCGGCTTCCATGGCTGCTGTCCTGCTCGTGGCCGGAGCCGAAGGCAAGCGCTCGGCACTGACCCACAGCCGCGTCATGATCCACCAGCCGCTGGGAGGCGTACAGGGACAGGCTTCGGACATTGAGATTGAAGCCAAGGAAATCATGAAGTTCAAGAAAGAGCTGTACACCATCATCGCCGACCATTCACACACTCCGTACGAGAAGGTGTGGAACGACTCCGACCGCAACTACTGGATGACGGCCGAAGAGGCACGCGAATACGGCATGATCGACAACGTACTGACAAGAAAGAAATAAAAAAGCAGAGAGTGGTAAGGATGAAGAAAGTTTGCAGCTTCTGCGGAAGAGGAGAAAAAGAAGTGAAACTCCTCATCACGGGACTCAACGGATATATATGTGAGGATTGTGCCGTACAGGCATATCAG
Source organism: uncultured Prevotella sp. (assembly GCA_900553965.1). GTDB lineage: Bacteria > Bacteroidota > Bacteroidia > Bacteroidales > Bacteroidaceae > Prevotella. The sequence continues at coordinate 6,176 of USFX01000064.1, read as the reverse complement.
ATAGTCCAGTCAACGGGTATCGCCGACGAGGCACCGATCGTAAAGAAGACCAAGAAAGAGAAATTTCCGTCTCAGATAAAGAAAGTACCCAAGCCGAAAGAGATAAAGGACTATCTTGACGAATATATCATCGGGCAGGATGAAGCCAAACGCTATCTTTCCGTGGCTGTCTACAACCACTACAAACGCCTTCAGCAGTCCAAGGGCAGCGACGGCGTGGAGATTGAGAAGAGCAACATCATCATGGTGGGAAGCACCGGAACGGGAAAAACACTGCTCGCACGCACCATAGCACGTCTGCTTGACGTTCCGTTCACCATCGTCGATGCCACTGTGTTCACCGAGGCTGGATATGTCGGCGAGGACGTCGAGAGCATCTTGTCACGGCTTCTTCAGGTAGCAGACTTCGATGTCGAGGCCGCACAACGGGGCATCGTATTCATCGACGAGATTGACAAGATTGCCCGCAAGAGCGACAATCCATCGATAACGCGCGACGTCAGCGGTGAAGGCGTTCAGCAGGGACTGCTCAAACTGCTGGAAGGAACGATGGTCAACGTTCCGCCGAAAGGCGGACGGAAACATCCGGACCAGGATTACATACACGTTGACACGAAGAACATCCTATTCATCTGCGGCGGAGCTTTCGACGGAATAGAACGGAAGATTGCACAACGGCTGAACACCCATACAGTGGGATATAACTCGGTGCAGAACGTCCGCAAGATAGACAAGGGTGACCTGATGCAGTACATCCTGCCGCAGGACCTCAAGACGTTCGGACTCATACCCGAAATCATAGGCCGTCTGCCCGTCCTGACATATCTCAACCCGCTTGACCGCGAGGCATTGGCACGAATCCTTTCGGAGCCGAAGAACTCCATCATCAAGCAGTATGTCAAGCTATTCGAAATGGACGGCATAAAGCTGACGTTCAGCGACGACGCCCTGAAGCTCGTGGTAGATAAGGCCGTTGAATACAAGCTGGGCGCCCGCGGACTGCGCTCCATCGTGGAAAGCATCATGATGGATGCCATGTTTGAGGTTCCGTCAAGCAAGAATAAGACTTTTGAGGTCACGCTCGAATATGCCGAACGGCAGCTCGACAAGTCGCATCTACAGAAATTAGAGGCATAACAACATAATCTATTATCACGATATGGCAGACAAGGTGAATCTGACAGAGGCGCTGAAAAAGCATTTCGGCTTTGACAAGTTCAAAGGCGATCAGGAAGCGATTATCCGCAATGTGCTTGATGGCAACGACACGTTCGTCCTGATGCCCACCGGAGGCGGAAAATCATTGTGCTATCAGTTGCCGTCGCTGCTCATGGAGGGCACGGCAATCATCATATCGCCGCTCATCGCTCTGATGAAAAATCAGGTAGACGTCATCAGCAATCTCAGTGAGACACCGGGAGTGGCACACTATCTGAACTCGTCGCTCAACAAAGCGGCCATCGATCAGGTCAAGGCCGACGTCAGAGCCGGACACACCAAGCTGCTGTATGTGGCGCCGGAATCACTCACAAAGGAAGACAACGTGGAATTTCTGCGTTCCGTGAAGATTTCGTTCTATGCCATAGACGAAGCTCACTGTATATCTGAATGGGGACACGATTTCCGTCCCGAATACCGCCGGATACGCCCGATAATCAACGAAATCGGCCGGGCGCCGATCATCGCGCTCACGGCTACAGCCACCGACAAGGTGCGCACGGACATCAAGAAGAACCTCGGCATGCCCGAAGCGCAGGAGTTCAAGAGTTCCTTCAACCGCTCCAACCTCTATTATGAGGTGCGTCAGAAGACCAAGGACGTCGACAAGGACATCATAAAGTTCATCAAGCAGCATCCCGGCAAGAGCGGAATCATCTACTGCCTGTCACGGAAGAAGGTTGAGGAACTGGCCGCCATACTCCGCGCCAACGAGATAAAGGCAGCCGCTTATCACGCCGGACTCGATTCCGCCACACGCTCACAGACACAGGACGATTTCCTCATGGAGAAAATCGACGTCATTGTGGCCACCATCGCATTCGGTATGGGTATCGACAAACCGGACGTGCGTTTCGTCATCCACTACGACATACCGAAGAGCTTGGAGGGATATTATCAGGAGACGGGGCGCGCCGGACGCGACGGCGGTGAAGGAATCTGCGTGGCATTCTATTCGCAGAAAGACCTTCAGAAGCTGGACAAGTTCATGGAAGGCAAACCCGTGGCAGAACAGGACATCGGCCGCCAGCTGCTGCAGGAGACGGCGGCATACGCCGAGACATCTGTCTGCCGGAGAAAAATGCTGCTCCACTATTTCGGTGAGACATACGACCGTGACAACTGCGGCAACTGCGACAACTGCCGTCATCCGAAAGAGAAAATACAGGCGGACCAGCAGCTGCTCATCGCGCTGAAGGCCATAACCGCCATCAAAGAGAATTTCCGCTCCGACTACGTGATTGACTTCATCGTAGGACGTGAGACAGAGGAAATCCTCGCACACAAACATCATGAATTGGAGGCATTCGGTTCGGGAGCAGATGAAGACGAAAACATCTGGAACCCGCTCATCCGGCAGGCTCTTATCGCCGGATACCTCAAAAAGGAAGTGGAGAACTACGGTCTTTTGAAGATTACACCGGAAGGCAAGAAATTCATGAAAAAGACTAAACCGTTTATGATTGTAAAAGACAACGAATTCAACGAAGACGAAGATACCGTACTTGAGCATGACGGAGTGACCGGAGCGCTGGACCCCACACTGAACTCAATGCTCATTGACCTGCGTAAGAAAGTGTCCAAAAAGATGGACCGCCCGCCATACGTTATATTCCAGGATGTTTCTTTGGAACAGATGGCGACCGACTATCCCGTAACCCTTGAAGAGCTGAAGAACATCCAGGGCGTGGGCGAAGGCAAGATAAAGCAGCCGTACGCCAAGGAGTTTGTCAATCTGATAAAGCGCTACTGCGAGGAAAACGACATCGTCAGACAAGCCGACCTGCGCGTCCGCACCGTGGCCAAGAAGTCAATGCTCAAGGTCAGCATCATCCAGAGCATCGACCGCCAGATTGCCCTCGACGACATAGCCAATGCCAAAGGCATAGAGTTTGAGGAACTGCTGGACGAGGTGGAAGCCATCGTCTATTCAGGAACAAAGCTCAACATCGACTATTTCCTCGAAGAAGTGATGGACGAGGACCGCATCGACGACATCTACGACTACTTCAAGGAGTCTGACACGGACGACCTCGAAACCGCTCTCGAAGAACTTGGCGAAGACTGTTCGGAAGACGAAATACGCCTGGTGCGCATCAAGTTCATCTCGGAAATGGCCAACTGATACGGATTGTCAGAAGTCAATCTACAAATCAAAAGTATTATAGATATGAGTGCAATCATTTTGATGTGGAATCCAGATATATCCAGCTATACCAAGGAACATTTTGAGAAAGACTTGAATGAGTTCAATACAATAGATGAAGATTGGTATAATTGGAGCGTATGGGAGCACGAAAAGGTAGAAGAGTCTAATGATTTCTACCTCGTAAGGGTTGGCAAAGGTAACACAGGAATAGTGATGAGCGGAACCGTTATATCCGAACCATATCTTGACAATGATTGGTCCGGTAAAGCCCGCAAAACCTATTATGTTGATTTGGATCCCGATGTACTCATTGATTCTGACAAGGTGAGAACTCTGACAACAGAAGAACTTGAACACGCCATCCCTAATTTCAACTGGCAAGGAGGGCATTCCGGCAGAATGCTTAATGAGAAAGATTCGCAGATTTTAAAAGATTTATGGACCGAATTCATCGAAAGAAACCTATCTGTATTTGAAGAAGGTAAATATGCCAAAAAGAGGGAATGGATATATGACGAAGACGAAGATATTGAAGACGAAGATATTGAAGACGATGATATTGAAGACGATGACTATGAAGACGAAGATAATGAAAACAACGGTAATTATTACTACGTAACAGAATAATAGTAATCACATCACAATATCAACAATAATCCCCACGAACATTACGCACAGAAGATAGAAAGCTGATTTGTTTGGCCACCCGGCTAAACAAATCAACTTTCAAAGGAGCCATCGGTTCAAACAATGCTACGATTCAGCAAACACCAATCAATCTCACTAATAACCAAAACAAAGTTCAATGGAACGAAATCATTCCATAGATACACTGAAGTTCATCTGTTCAGTTTTGGTTGTGCTTCTTCTATTTCACGAGTGCATTGGCGCACATCCACCTTTGCCACAACCGGATAATGGGAACAAGAATATACCCTTATTGTTATATCAACATCAACAGGCCGACCGTCCACATAACAAGGTGCCCACTTTGGCATTCTTTTGATAATAGGTCCGTAATTATACACAAACTCTGGACATTTAACATATTCAATCCGCCCATCCGAGCGCACGACACAGTCTATTTCCTCATACTCACTACTATGTCCAGTACTGCGATGGGCGTCTTCACCATACCGATACATTCTTTTCCTAAAGAACAACGTCAGACCTCTTTCGCCACAGGGGAATTGAGGTATGGAGTCCATTCGAGTACCATCAGTCATCAGCATACCATTCCCCGCCCGAATGTCGTTGAAAGTCAAATCTGCCCATTTGGTCCAATCACACCCCATCGGGTCATGTTCCTCTGCCAATTTATCGTCAACCACATTTTCCGGACCTAATGGTTCTGGCTCTTTCTGTGACTTCAAAACAAAATTACGTCCCGAGATTACGTCCATATCCACGCTTGTTATTGTCAACTCCAACGTATCTCCAATCCGACAATCATCATATAGCCATTCATCAGAATAACCATCCAGATTCATTCTGCACACCTTTCCCTTGATTGAAAGACGCACAATTCTCGCCGTATCGGAACTACGCCTTGTCCTAAACTTATATTTATCAACAATGACACATTCCAATCTAACCGGACCTTTACTCATATCGATAGGTATATATTGACGCGGATAAAATATCCAAAATGCGAAAAACACATAGCAAAAGGCCAACGACACAGCCTTGACCAATCTAAAACGTACGTAATTCTTGTTCTCACAATATTCTGCATAAGTCGTATCATACATGTTTGTGTCAAGCCAAACACCACGCACCGGTATTCTTATGTTCAACATTATTTTCAGAAATATCCAACTCCACCGTTGTATATTTCTCCAAGGTCCGTCCACATCAAAAGGGCGTGACAACAAATAAAGCCATATCGAAAGTAAAAAGACGGCCAAAACAAACACCCATAAATCATTATATTCCGTCAAGCCCATAAAATTAATAAAGTATTCCTCAGGTCCTGACGGGTTGCTATATAGAGGAATGTGGTTCTTGAAACGCACCACAAAACCAAAAAACAACGACAGCCATATCAGTAAACCTACAATCCCAAAACAGCCGTCATTATCCGCATATATATCATCAGCCACATCCGTATCATCGGATATAGCCAAGTCCGCCAGCACTTTCTTCAGATATTCTTTCTCGTCTTTCTTTTCGTTTATATCACTCATTTTCTACCGTCTTTATATCATACCATTTTACCCGTGCCACCAAAGCGATAAAGAAACATACACTTTTGACCCAAATAATCCGATTCATCCATTTCTTACAATGCCTGAGCAAATTTACACATAAATCACGAAATATCTACATCTGCAGAACAAATAATTTGTTCTGCCTTTAAATCAAAGATACAAAACAGGCTGACGGGCAAATAAATCCACAAAGAGAAACAACATATCAACAGACATATTTACCATATTATATTATCTTCTGACCAAAAAGCACATTTATCCATTATGTCACATATCCCCGTTGCTCACACTGGCGGCCACTATAGCGTTCACTTCTTTTTTGAGAAGACACAATTTCCTTACAAAATAAAGTCCGCAAAAAATCTCGTTCCAGCACATTTTGAGACCATTTTTATGGCCGCGGGGGCCCCATGGCTTTTGTCTGCCATGCGGTTTCCTACGCATTTTTGCCCCGCCGCGCCCCAAGGAGGCCCTTACGGCTTTTCAGGAGCGAAGATTTCGCCGGGTTTACGACCATGGATTTTGTCCGGAAAAGCTACCGTTTTTCTGCCGTAAGGGCCTCCCGGGGACACGGCGGCGGCCTTATTGCAGTGCAACGG